>CAJMPE010000172.1 GCA_905215275.1 uncultured bacterium
AGCAGCCGAGGGTGCCTGCATACTGGATTTTGGGCGAAAGGCAGGCACCATGGGCCGCATCCTGTAAAAAAACGAGCGGCTCTAGAGGCGTTGGGGCTCAGAATCGGGGCTTTCAGCGCAGTTTTGCACCCCCGCGCCCGTACCCGCGGGCTCCGGGATGCTGAATACTCCGGAATTTGCACGCCGCCCCCTGGGGTACCTGTGGGCAAAAAGCAACCGCCCCGCCGAAATATACATTCGACGGGGCGGTTTATGCAGTACAGCGCCTGTGGATGCGCATGTCGCTCAGCGTTCTTGCCGACCGATGCAACGTCGTGCGTAGCCCTTAATGCCTTCGGTGAAACCGTCAAGGTCGTCGAGCGTGATCACGTTATCGGAAAGCAAGTTGGCAATCTCATAATGCATGGTGCTGCGGCGAATATCGTTTGCTAGCACTCCCGAGGACAGCTTGTCCCTATTGATGCGCTCTTCTAGCGCCCAAAATCTACTAGACGCTTCGCTGCCGCCGTTTAGTATCTCGATGTATTGGCCGATGAGCATTTCCATATAGCTTTCTTGCCATTTTGGGAGCAGCTCCTTAAACAGCTTCCAGTCGCTTTCAGCTACCTCGCCCATATTGCCTCCGTTCGCCAAACAGACTTAGCCATTCGATTTTTATTCTATTTGGTATTTTCGCTCGCAGCCGTGAATGAGGGGACCATCGGTCTTCGAGTTCGAGCTTGAATGAATCGTTTGCTACAAAATGCGCCTAATTACTACGATGATTCGAATGCCTTCGACCATGCCGAAAAGGGTGAAAGTAAAACCGCAGGTAGAAAGCTTGCCGATTTTTGAAAAAGATGGATGTGGTCGGCCTCATTGAGTTCATCGTAGTAAATCGGCCTTTTCTTGGCATGCAGTGAGTTAAATGCCAATTCCTGCGCTGGAATTGCCCGCTCCATTCGTGAGTTGCGGTGAAATAGGGGCTGTTAGACGCTCCAAGGTCCTCAACGGTCTGTATTTCACCGCAACTTGAAAGGGGCGAGCGGTATTGGCCAAGCATTGCTGACGGGTTGGAGCGGCTTAGGCTTGTTTGCGGCGTTTCCATTGCTTTCGGCACCAGCGCATGAGTGCTTTGACAACTGGGATGGTAATGAGGATGACCCATGCGGGATGGGGCTGCGCCAAGCAAAGCCACATATAGGGGAACCAGGCAATGGCGGCTGTTGGATAGACGCTGCCGATTAGCTTAGATAGATGACGTCGGTCGATGAAGTCGCCCATCGCATAGTAGACGGGAATCAGAAAGACCAGAAAGAGCCCCATGCCCCACGTGCCGCAGACGATGCCGAGCGCGAGATAGGCGAGGACGACAAGTACAGGAAAGGGAAACTTGTTCCATGCGCGACCGAGCTTAGTGTGGAAATGCTTGCCATGATGGTCGAGCTTGTCGTGTGCCTCTTTCCAGCTCGAAAAGGTCTCGCCGTCGATGGTAACGGTGCCGTCGGCATTGGTATGTACGCTGTGTCCATCGTCCTCTAGCGTATCGATATGCAATCCGCCCGGCCCCACATGGACCTCTTCACCCTTGCGCTCGTTAGCCACATGGATGCCATTCCAGCCAACATGAACCTCTTCGCCTTTGTTGGGATCAATAACGTGGATACCATGTGCGAGAGAAATATCGACAAGTGGCTTGCCGTCAGTATCCACGTGCTCGGTAGAAGACTCGGTGCCTTCAGTCTCGTCGTAATTATTTGCGTCAACGTCATCGTCGGCCGAGGTGTCGACATCGCTAGCCGCTTCCCCATATAGCAACTCATCCAGTGACACGCCATACAGCGCGGCGAGTGCAATAAGGTTATCGGTATCGGGTGAGGATTCGCTGCGTTCCCATTTGCTGACAGCCTGGCGGCTTACACCCAACTGGACAGCAAGAGCCTCTTGGGAAAGACCGGCGGCTTTGCGGCGATCGACGAGGCGCTGCGCCATCGCAAGATCCATAGCAGTTCCTTTCATGTGGCGACCGTAATCGAATGAGCCGAGTATGCCGAGAACAACCGGTAGCGACCACCATTTCTAGTTAGAATCTGCTCCAACCCTACCGCAACTACGAGTAGCAACCCCTAATGGCCTGCCATTTCATGACAAATGTCAGTACGCATAACAGCCAAGAGCCCTCTCAATATGTTGCGGTGGAATAGTTCCTGTTTGGCATAGCAGAGCCATAAAACAGGAACTATTCCACCGCAACTTACTATCAGGCCACGCACCCGCAGAGTAGCCACAGGTGCCTAGGGTAGGATGCGGCGTGCATTTTTGGGAGTATTCAGCAGCCGAGGGTGCCTGCATACTGGATTTTGGGCGAAAGGCAGGCACCATGGGCTGCATCCTGTAAAAAACGAGCGGCTCTAGAGGCGTTGGGACTCAGAATCGGGGCTTTCAGCGCAGTTTTGCACTCCCGCCCCCGCGCCCGCGGACCCCGGGATGCTGAATACTCCGGAATTTGCACGGCGCCCCCTGGGGCACCTGTGGGCAAAAAGCAATCGCCCCACCGAAATATGCATTTGGCGGGGCAGTTTATGCAAAAATACTGCTGTGGGCGCGTCGGCAGCTCGCTATAACTTGAATCCCAGGACAGGCTACTCGGCGCTCTTGAGGGCGCCGACCATGTCGATCCTATTGAGGGTGCGATTGGTAGTGAGGTTGACGATAAACGTAAAGACAAAGGAAAGCACTACGGCGAGCACATAACTCAGCGGCTGGACCTCAACGTCAAAGTAGAGCGACGGCATCTGCAGAATGTACGTAAAGCTCTCGGCCAGCAGGCTACCCAGCGGCACGCCCAGCGCGGCGCCAATTGCCGTGAGGATTAACGTCTCCTTGTTGACGTAGTGGTGCACCTCGCCACGGCGGAAGCCCAGCACCTTAATGGTCGCCAGCTCGCGCTCGCGCTCGGAGATATTCGTGTTGGACAACGTAAACACCACCACAAACGACAGGCACGCCGCCATAAAGGTCACGAGCACCACGACGGAATTGATGATAGTGAAGTTCGCCTCGTAGTTCTGCCAATGTTCGGCCGTGCTCGAGATGGTGAGCCAACCGTCACTCTTAAGATTCTTGCTAAACGCAATCTGGTCGGCCGACGAGCCCTTAAGCAGCACAAAGATGCCGTTAAGACGCGCGCTTCGGCCGAACGCGCGCTCATAGGTGCCCTGCGTCATATAGAGCGTGTTGCCCAAATAGTTGAGCGAGATGTCGCTGACTTTGACCTTGGCGACGTTGAGCGACGAATCCTGGACCTGCGCCGTGTCGCCCGGCTGAATCCCAAGAACCAGCTGTGAACTCTTGCTCAGATACACGTCTCCGTCACGCAAAGACAGTGGCTCTTTGGACTCATCCTCGAGACGCGCGTAGTCGTCCAGGTCGTTCGTGCGGTCATCGGGCACCACGATCAGCTGCACGGTCTCGCTCTTGCCGCCAAATGTAAAGGTGACGTTGTCGGTCATAATCGGCAGCGTCGAAGACACCGTCACGTTAGAATCCTTAGCCGCGCTGCGCTCATCCAATGCCGCGCACGTCTGCGAAAAATCGTCGGGATTGGCAACCGCCAGCAAGTCATAGCGCGTGATATGCCCATACTGCTTGGGCGAAAGCGCAACCGACGTGTCGCGAATACCCATACCGCAGATCACAAGCGCGGTGCAACCCGCGATACCGAAGATGGTCATAAAGGCGCGCTTTTTGTAGCGAAACAGGTTACGTGCTGCCACCTTGTTCAAAAAGCCCATGCGGCGCCAGATAAAGCCGATGCGCTCGAGCAAGATACGCGAGCCGGCGCGCGGGGCCTTGGGGCGCATGAGCGAGGCCGGAGTCTCGGCCATCTCGTGGCGGCAGGCGATAATCGTGGCGCCCACCACGCCCCCGGCAAACAGCGCCACCCAGACGATC
>CAJMPE010000173.1 GCA_905215275.1 uncultured bacterium
CGGACAGGCCACCCACGCGCACCATGAGGAACTCATCGAGGTTGGACTCGAAGATCGAGACGAACTTAAGGCGCTCGAACAGCGGCACGGACTCATCAAAAGCCTCGTCGAGCACACGGTTGTCAAAGCGCAGCCAGCTGAGCTCTCGGTTCTGCGTGTACGAAAAGTCGCGCGGCGGTTTGCGCAGCTTTGCGGCGGCTTGCTTTTTTTCGATTTTGCTCGGCATATGCATCTGTCCGTTCAGTCCCCGCAGGGGACGGTAGCCTAACCCTATTCACTATTGTCTCAATTTAGTCGACTTGTGGCACGGACGTATTGTGCGAACGGTATCTTTACCTACTTCTTACGCCGTCAAGGCATGCAACTAACTGCCCGACTCGTTTTGAAAACAATCTATATCCATACTCAATTGGTGAGGATGTATGAATAAGAATGATTGCTAGCTGAATATAATCGAATCCAAATTGAATCATGGACAGACGACATATATATGCAGAAAACAGTTTTAGCTATGCAATTCCTAAACATGAAATTATTTGTGCAATCTTGCTCAATTCCTTAGAAAAAAGAACGATTACCTTTGAAAACCTGCTTTAGAGAACTGAAGTGCATCATGGGGGAATCATATGCGATATACCGTTCATCGCACTTTGCTGACCGTTCGGGGGCGAGGTGGAATTGCGGGTGGTTTTTGGATATAACTAGAGCTGTCAGCAAGCAGCGTCCCATACGGAGGGGCGCTGATACATTCGGCCAGTAAGGCCCGAAAGAAAGGTAGGAGGCCATGACGAAAGGTCTGCACGTGCCTTCCGAGATCGGCAAGCTCAGGAAGGTCTGCCTGCACCGTCCCGGCGACGAGCTCCTCAACCTGCCGCCCGACGAGCTCGAGCGACTCCTGTTCGACGACGTCCCGTTCCTGGAGGTCGCACAGCAGGAGCACGACACCTTCGCCCAGATCCTGAGGGACCAGGGCGTGGAGGTCCTCTACCTCGAGAACCTCGTCGCCGAGGTGTTCGACCAGGTCCCCGGCGCCCGCGCCGAGTTCACCGACCAGTACATCGCCGAGGCCGGCATCCGCGGCCAGCACATGCCGCAGATCGTCCGCGAGAAGCTGGACTCCATCGAGGACAACCTCGAGTTCGTCAAGAAGACCATGGCCGGCATGACCAAGGCCGAGATCGACCTGCCCCTCACGGCGTCCACGACCCTCGACTCCCTGGTCAACTCCGAGTCCGAGTCCGACCTGATCATCGACCCGATGCCCAACCTCTACTTCACCCGCGACCCGTTCGCGGTCGTCGGCGAGGGCGTCAACCTCAACCGCATGTACTCGGTCACCCGCAACCGCGAGACCCTGTACGGCAAGTACGTCTTCAAGTACCACCCCGACTACAAGGACGTCTCCCTGTACTTCCGCCGCGACTGCCAGTTCCACACCGAGGGCGGCGACGTGCTGAACATCAACGAGAAGACCCTCGCCGTCGGCATCTCCCAGCGCACCCAGGCCGCCGCTATCGACGTCATGGCCCAGAACATCTTCTGGAACTCCGACTCCAAGGTCGAGCGCATCCTGGCCTTCGACATCCCGGTCTCGCGCGCCTTCATGCACCTCGACACGGTCTTCACCCAGATCGACGTCGATAAGTTCACGATCCACCCCGCCATCATGGGCACCCTGCGCGTCTACGAGCTGACCGCCGGCAAGAACCCGGGCGACGTGAACATCCGCCTGATCGAGGACACCCTCGAGCACGTCCTGGAGGACGCCACCGGCGTCGACCAGGTCAAGCTGATCCCCTGCGGCGGCGGCGACCCGATCGCGGCCTCCCGCGAGCAGTGGAACGACGGCTCCAACACCCTGTGCGTCGAGCCCGGCAAGATCTGCGTCTACGCCCGCAACACCGTCACCAACGACGTGCTGTACAAGGAGGGCCTGGACCTTCTCGTCGTGCCCTCCGCCGAGCTCTCCCGCGGCCGCGGCGGCCCGCGCTGCATGAGCATGCCCTTCTGGCGCGAGGACCTCTAAGGTCTTCAAGGACCCGTATAGGTCTTAATACATACATCTAGCTGCCATTAGATGTCTCCCAATGGGGCGGTGCGGGTATTCGCACCGCCCCAATCTTGTTTGAGGAGCATCAACACGATTGGATGACTGCTTTTGTAAGGAGCTTGGCCATGGATATCAAGACGATCGGCGTTGAGGAATGGCTTAACGTTTGGGAGAAGAGCGCTACGTGGGATATCGCCCAGTCGACGATTTCGTCGCTTACCATGGGCGAGCTGCGCGCGCTCGACGATCAAGATGGTGCCACGTTCTACGAGCGCCTGGACCGCGAGAAGATGAACTACGGCTGGATCGAGGGTTCGCCCGACTTTAAGGCCGAGGTCGCCAAACTGTATCGTCGCGAGGTCAATCCCCATCTCATTCTGCAGACCAATGGCTGCACGGGCGCCAATCTCAACGCCATCATGGCTGTAGTCGAGCCCGGCGACCACGTTATCGCCGAGTGGCCTACCTATGCGCCGCTCTACGAGATTCCGCGCACGCTGGGTGCCGAGGTCGAGTACTGGGAGCTTCGCGAGGAGCTCGGATGGAAGCCCGATATCGAGGAGCTCAAGCGCATCGTTCGTCCCAACACGAAGCTCATCTGCATCAACAACGCATCGAACCCCATCGGTACCGTGCTCGATGCCGATACGCTCGGCCAGATTGCCGAGATCGCCCGTTCGGTGGGCGCCTATGTGCTGTGCGACGAGGTGTACCTGCCGCTTGAGAACACCGAGGACTTTTTGTCGATGGCCGATGTGTACGAGAAAGCCATCGTCACCAACTCGGTGTCCAAGACCTATTCGACGCCTGCTGCCCGCGTGGGCTGGGTTGTGGCAGACGAAGAGGTATCTAATCGCATTCGCACGTACCGCGACTACACCATGATTTGCGGCGGCGTGTTCAACGACGCCCTGGCGACCTATGTGCTCGAGCACAAGGACAAGATCCTCGAGCGCAACCGCAAGATCGTGTTTGGAAACCGCGATATCGCGCAGGCTTGGATCGACACGCAGCATCGTGTCTCCTGGACGGCCCCGCAGGGTGTGTCCACCTCGTTTATCCAGCTGGACATTCCCGAGGATGACGAGGAGTTCTGCAAGCGCCTGCTGTCCGAGAGGGGAGTGCTGCTGGTACCTGGCTGCCGCTTTGAGCTTCCCTGTGGCGCACGCCTGGGCTACTGCGCGAGCGAGGACGTTCTGCGCGAGGGCCTGAGGCTTTTGGGCGAGGCGCTGGCGGAGTTCGATCGCTAGGATTCCGACGGCTCTCAAGGCCGCTCAAATCTGCCTACGATTATCGATAACAGTCCCGTTTCCCATGAGGGGAGCGGGACTTTTTTCTATACCGAGAAGTCAAGTTGTTACAAATGAGGCCGTAAAGCGAGCCGGTATTCGCTGGGCCTTATACTGAGCTTCCGGTGAACGGTATCCAACGTCTGGTAAACGGTAATCTGTTTGCCAAAAATGAATAGGACGAACTTCTTTCTGAATAAAAATCAAAATGGTTGAGACACAGCGAGAATTGCGAATTCTATTCATATCGTTGCGCGAAATATGCAATTTGAGGGTGGTTTAATAAAGTTTAGTTCCATTTGCTATCTGGATTGAAAACGCGTTTAAGCACGTAAATAAACTTTATTAAATCAAAGTGTGCCATGCGTGAAGTATATGTGTATGCCGTTCACCCCTCATATAAAACCGTTCGGGGGCGAGGTGGAAGTATGAACAGATTTTGGATATAAATATGTCGTCAGCAATAACGCCTCACACGGAGGGGCGCTAACGAATCGGCCCTGACAGGGGCCCGAAAGAAAGGTAGGAGGCCATGACGAAAGGTCTGCACGTGCCTTCCGAGA
>CAJMPE010000174.1 GCA_905215275.1 uncultured bacterium
TGCCGGCGTCCTCGCCCGCGGGCTAAAAACGCTGACGCGTTTTCTTTACGCCCACGCCCTGCACAGAGTTCGATTCTCCGCGGTATCTGTAAGTAATAAAAAAGCAGGTAGGTGCGTTTACCTACCTGCCTGTAACTATTGGTGGAGGCGCGGAGAATCGAACTCCGGTCCACGAAAGCTCCCTGATTGGCATCTCCAAGCTCAGTCGCTGGTTTTATCTCGGACGCTTTGCGCGCAGCGACACGCTCGCGGCGTCCTAACCGGTTCGGTCTTAGCCTGCGCCATACCGATTACGTGCGCAGGAGCATTCCCCTAAAATGACGTCGCGCCGGTGTCGGGGAAATCACCGGGTTGACGCGCCGCTATAAACTAAGCAGCGAGAGCCATAGGCTCAAAAGAAGAGTTGTTGTCAATTCAATTTGACGGTACCCCTGTTTAACGAGGCGAGGAGACCTCGGCTTGCTTCCTCTCTCAGAGCTATCGTGTCGAAACCAGTCGCCCCCGAATGTCGGGAAAGTCTGGATGGCATTGGGCACGAGTACCCAACACCCGTCGACTTTTCAAGGAACATACGGGGCGAGCCCCGCTTGTGGAGTGTTATCTTACCACGTTCTGAAAGCGGACAGCTGTTCTATGCACGAGCTGTGAAGACCCCAATGTGCGCTGCACTTCGCACTTTTGCCACCAATCGCGTCACGTATATTTTCGCCAAGCACAATCGACCCGTCGAAAGGACCGTTATGGATACCAAGCAGCAACTCGTCAATGCCCTCGCAGGCCTGGGCTCAACCATTACCGAAGCTATGGATGTCATCGAGGGCTTTGTCCCCTGCGGGCATCCCGCCCTCACAGTATCGAACGCACTCGTCGCGCTGGACGCCGACGATGATGTTGCTCTCGCCCAGCAGCTCGAGACCGTCGAGAGCTTTATCGACCACGTGAGTGAGAACCGCGGCGTGTCCGCCTACCACGGCATCGAGGTCGAGCTCGCGGGTCCCAAAGCCGACTTGCTCGCAGCAATCCGCGAGGTAGGCGCCCTCATGCAGACCGCAGGCGTCAAGAACACCCAGGTCAACGAGTGGGTCTACCGCAGTCTGGCAGCACTCGACAGCTCCAACGAAAAGGCAGCCGAGCAGCTCACCGAAGTCCCCGCCATCAAAGCTGCACTTGCCTAAAAAGGCCTGCACCCTGGCGGTTGCGGTACCGCCCGAATGCAGGCCATAAGCTCAATCGAAAACCCTAACGAAGATACGCTTTCGCGTTGCTCAGGCTGTAGGCAATCGTCGAGCCATTGTGCAGCAACGACGACGCCTGCGGGGTAATCGCGCCGGTAATGCCCAGCGCCAGGAGCGCTGAGTTGGTGAGCATCACCTTAGAGTAGGAGCTCGTCAGACGATCAACGAGGCCCTGGCTCATGCGGCGCAGGCGCACGATCGCGGCGAGATCCGTATCAGTCAGGATGATATCGGCGACCTCCTTGGCGATGTCGCTTCCGCCACCCATCGCCAGGCCCACGTCGGCCAAACCGAGCGCCGGCGAATCGTTGACGCCGTCGCCCACCATGGCAACATGGCGCCCCTCGCTCTTAATGTGCTCCACATAAGCGTACTTGTCCTCGGGCAGCAGCTCGGCCTTAAACTCGTCGACCCCTGCCTCTCGCGCAATGCGCTCGGCCGTGCGCTCGGAGTCGCCCGTGAGCATAACGACATGCTTGACGCCAAGCGCATGCAGGTCGGCGATGGCCTCGCGGACCCCGGGCTTGAGCGGATCCTCGATGCCGAGCACGCCCACGACCGTGCCGTCGACCGCCAGATACAACGGCGACAAGCCCTGCACCTGGAACTCGATTTGCTCCTTGATGTCGGACTCGAGCTGCGCACCCTCGTCCTCAAATACAAAGTGCGCGGAACCGATGATGGCGCGACGCCCTTCAATGGACGAAGCGATGCCGTGCGCCACGATGTACTCGACGGCAGCATGGCGCTCGCGATGCTCGAGCTCGCGCTCGCGTGCCGCATTGACCACAGCGCGCGCCACCGGATGCGGGAAATGCTCCTCTAAGCAGGCGGAAAGGCGCAGAACCTCGTCCTCGCTCCAGCCATCGGTGGTGAGCACGCAGGCAAGACGCGGCTGCGCCTCGGTGAGCGTGCCGGTCTTATCAAACACGATGGTATCGGCCTTGGCAAACGACTCAAAGTACTTCGCGCCCTTGACCATGACGCCCATCTTGGCAGCATCGCTCATGGCAGTCATGACAGCAACGGAACCCGTGAGCTTGAGTGCGCACGAGTAGTCGACCATCAGTGCCGCTGAGGTCTTGATGAGGCTGCGGGTGGTAAGCGCAACCAGGCCCGCGAGCAGGAAGTTCCACGGGACGATCTTGTTGGCAAGGTCTTCCATATGCGACTGGCCCTCGGACTTGAGCGAGTCGGCCGTCTGCACGAGCGAGACGATTGAGCGCAGTTTGGTTTGCGCCGTATTGGCGCGCACGTGCACCAAGATGCTGCCATCTTCCACGACGGTGCCGGCGAACACGTCGTCGCCTGCGCTGCGCTCGACGGCAAGCGGCTCGCCGGTCAGGGTCGCCTGGTTGACCATAGCGCTCCCCTGCTCGACAACACCGTCGATGCAAATGGACATGCCAGTGCGCACGGCGACAAGATCGCCGGGCTCAAGCTCGGTCGCGGCAACGCTTACCTCGGTGTCGCCGACGACCTTTTGCGCCTTGTCGGGCACATCGAGCAGCGAGTTGATGAGCTCGTTTTCGCTCATGGCGCGCGTGTAGTCCTCGAGCAACTCGCCCACGTTGAGCAGGAACATCGTCTGGCCCGCGGTATTGACGTCGCGCTTAACAAACGAGATGCCAATGGCCGAGGCATCGAGCACGGGGACGGTCAGACACGGTTGCGCGAGCTCGTGGAGAGCGGCGCGCAAAAAGGTCATGTAACCGGCCACGACAAACACCGCACGCAGAGGCGTAGGCAGGAACCAGCGGCGCGCGTAGTGGGCGCCGATAAGTGTGGCAAGATCCATAACGAGCTTGTGCTTGCGTGGCTCAAGCTGCATCACGTAACCCGTCTTTGCGTCGGCAATGGCCTGGGCATCGAGCGCACCCAAGGCGTCGAGCACGCCCGCACGACATTGCTCGTCATATTCGAGCGCCATCTGGCCAATACGGCCATAAACGCGCACCTTGTGCACGCCGTCGATATCGCCGCTGAGCTTAAGAAGTGCATCGAGATCACTCTCTGGCACAGGACCCGCCAATTGAAGACGGGTCCTGCCGGGGATCTCGCTAATAATCGAGAATCTCATAGTTTGTGCCTAGGAGCGCTACTCGGCTGCCTTGTCTGCAGCGGACTCGCTCTGGGTGATGTAGGCAGCCTCGGCAACCATGTCATCGACATTGGCCTTGGCCTGCTCGACCATGTCCTGGTAGCAGTTCTTGACGCGCATACCGCACGCGATGCCCTGCACGCAGGCATTCTTGACCGGAGCGCTGGTAAGCAGCTTGATGCCGGCCGTACCAAGCAGAAAACCGCCACCGACAAGCAGGGTGTTAAACGTCGACTTCTTCATGTTGCTTCTCCCTTTTGCCGCATTAGACGCGGCACGGTGCCTCAGCACCCGAGTAAATAAGTTTGCTCGAGCACACTTTTGGAAAATAGTTTAGTTTATCTAACTATTAAGGTCAACAAAGGTTAACTTTTTGGAAATCTTAAGATACGGAGCAGCCGGCTTCTGGCGATCCGCCCGCCGCGATGTACATCCGTGACGCCAAAGAGGGAGCCCTCCCCTCTCCAGCAAATTGAAGGTGAATGGTTTTCCGCGAAGTGAACGAGCAAAATTGGACC
>CAJMPE010000175.1 GCA_905215275.1 uncultured bacterium
TTGGACGACTTCGCACTCTTTTATTCAATGTAAGGGTAGATAAAAAAGCCCCGTCCCAAATTAGCTACCCAGTGCAATGACCGTGTGGTTAGTTGCGCTTGAGGTGGACGACGGTTTCGCAGTGGAAGGTTTGCGGGAATAGGTCGACTGGCGTGATCTTGACGGGGGAGAAGGTGCCCTCCTCGACAAAGCGCTTGAGGTCGCGGGCCAGAGTTGCCGGGTCGCAGCTCACGTAGGCGACATCACGGGCGCTCGTGCTCGCGATGAGGTCGATCGCCTCGGGGGCGAGGCCCGCACGCGGCGGGTCGACCACCAGGACATCGGCGTCCTGATCGGGGAACTCGCGCACGGCATCGCCGCCGATGACGTCGACGTTATCGAGCTTGTTGATCTCCAGGTTGCGACGCAGGTCGCGCACGGCCGGGCCGTAGGCCTCGACGGCGGCGACGTAATCGCAGCGGCGGGCGAGCGGCAGGGTAAAGGTGCCGGCACCGCAGTACAGGTCCACGGCCAGCTCGTCTTCTTGCGGGTCGAGGGCGTCCATAACGAGCTCGATCAAAATCTCGGCACCCTTGGTGTTGACTTGGAAGAACGACGGAGCGGACAGGCGCATCTGGCCTTCGGCGATGTTCTCGGTCCACGAGCCCTCGCCGGCGAGCATCTCTACCTTAGAGACGCGGCGGGCCTTCTTCTCGCCCTTGCTCATCACGCGCACCACGCTTGTGGGGTGCGCGGCGTCTGCCAGCACGCGCGAGACTTGCGAGCGCGGGAAGGAACCCGTGGGCGTCCAGAGTGCGACTTCGAGCGCCTTAGTGCGGCGCGAGGCGCGAATGCCCACGCGCTCGAGGCCCAAATCATGGCTGCCGCTTAGATAGTTGAGTGCGCCGACGACCGATTTGAGCGCCTTGGGAAAACGCTTATCGAACAGCGGGCACGCATCGACGGTCACGATCTTGCTGGGGTCGACACCGTGCATGCCAAGGCGCACGCGACCGTTGACGACGGTCGGTTCGAGCTCGATTTTATTGCGGTAGCCCCAGTCGTCCTTGGTGTGGCGGATGGGCTGCACCAGCTCATCGACCTGCTCAGGAGCGAACTTGCCAATGCGTTCGAGCGTGGAGCGCAGGTTTTGCTCCTTGGCGGCGAGCTGTGCCGTGCGTGAGAGATTGCCCCACGAGCAGCCGCCGCAGATGCCCACGAAGGGGCAGGGAGGCTGAATGCGATCGGGGCTTGGCTCCAGAATCTCGGTGGTGCGGGCACGCATGAATGACTTGCCGTCCTGCACGACCTCGGCCTCGACGGTGTCGCCTGCCACGGCGCCCTGCACAAAGACGGCCTTGCCGTTGTCGGCGTGCGCCAGCCCATCGGCGCCGTAGGTCATCGATTCTATAGTGAGCTTCATATCCCTGCCTGTCATTCGCGTTGTTGTCCGCACCATGGTAGCAGGGAAAAGCGCCCCGCATCCGAGGCTTTCCTCAAATGCGGGGCGCTTCTACAAACGTCTATTTCGTCTTGCCGGTAATGAGCGTCTTAAGACCCAGGCCGATCAGACCCAGTCCCATGCGCACGCGACCGGGGCGATGGCGCTCGATGGCCTTGGTCTTGCCAGCGGGCTTCTCG
Organism: uncultured bacterium; assembly: GCA_905215275.1. Lineage (GTDB taxonomy): Bacteria > Actinomycetota > Coriobacteriia > Coriobacteriales > Coriobacteriaceae > Collinsella. The sequence goes on from CAJMPE010000175.1 coordinate 1,621, forward strand.
CGGCGGGCACTCGTCTCGGGTGCGGGTTTGGTGACCTGCGGCTCGGGCTGAGGTGCAGGTGCAGGCTCGGGCTCAATGACGGTCGCCTGGACCTTCTGAACCTCGGGCGCTTTCTCCACGGCGGGCTCTGCGGCAGGCTCATTCACCGGGGGAGCGGAAACCGCTTCCGGTTTGGCAACTGCCCCATGTTCAACCTCGGCCTGAATAGCTTCTTCGGCCACGCGTTCCTTCTCCTGCGCGCGCTGCTGCGCGGCGGCCTCGGCGTTGCGATAGGCACGCTCCAGCAGGGCTTCCTGCGAGTTGAAGGGTTTCTCGTCCTCTGCACGCTTCACGGGGACCCAGGTGCCGTCGCTCGTGAGGCTGCGGGCCTTCACGTTGTCGCGCAGCTGCATGCCCATGTATTCGTGCACCAGGGCGCGGCAGGTGGGGTCGAGCACGGGGAAGGCGATCTCCACGCGGTGCTCGGTGTTGCGCGTCATCATGTCGGCCGAGCTCAGATAGATCATGTCCGAGTCCACGCCAAAGGCGTAAACGCGCGCATGCTCCAAAAAGCGTCCGACGATAGAACGGACATGCACGTTCTCGGTCTTGCCCGGAACGCCCGGCTTGAGGCACGAGATGCCGCGGATGATCATGTCTACGCGGACTCCTGCGCACGATGCCTCAGCGATCTTGTCGATGACCTCGCGGTCGGTGAGCGAGTTGAGCTTAAAGAACACACGGGCGGGCTCGCCAGCGAGGGCACGCTGGATCTCACGATCCAGGCCGCGCATAATGAGTGGCTTCAGGCCGACCGGCGCCACGCCCAGGAAGCGGTAATCGCCGCGCAGGTTGCCCAGCGACAGGTTGCGGAAGAACAAGTTGGCGTCCTCGCCGATGCCGGGATGGGCGGTCATGAGCATAAAGTCGCTGTAGAGCTTGGCCGTCTTCTCGTTAAAGTTGCCGGTGCCCAACAGCGTCAGGCGTGTAAGCGCCATGCCCTCGCGATAGGTGAGCTGGCAGATCTTGGAGTGGCACTTAAAGCCCTCGGAGCCGTAGATGACGGTGCAGCCTGCCTCTTCCAGACGCTCGGCCCACTCGATGTTGTTCTGTTCATCGAAGCGGGCGCGGAGCTCCATGAGCACCGTGACCTCTTTGCCGTTCTCGGCAGCATCGATCAGCGACTCGCACAGGCGGCTCTGCTTGGCCACGCGGTAGAGCGTGATACGCAGCGAGATGCACTCGGGGTCGTAGGCGGCCTCGTGCACCAGATCCAGGAAGGGGTTCATGGCCTCATAGGGATAAAAGAGCAGCTTGTCGTGCTGAAGTACCTGCTCTCGGATGGAGCGGGTCATATCGATCGTGGGGTTGGGCTGCGGCTTAAACGGCGTAAAGAGCAGCTCGTTGCGCAGGTGCTCGGGAATCTTGCCCTCAATGCCGAAGACATAGCTCAGGTTGAGCGGGATATCGCAGGTAAAGACCGAGCGACGCGAGAGCTCGAGCGCCTTGCGGATAGTCTTGAGCGTTGGCTTTTCGAGCGAGCCCGATACGGCGAGCACCACCGGCTGCAGGCGCAAGCGTTTCTTGAGGATGCGCTTCATATGCTGGCGGTAGTCCTCTTCTTCCTCGACGCCCTCGCCGTCCGGGTCGATATCGGCATTGCGGGTGACGCGGATCAGCGCGCGATCCAGCGGCTTATAAGAGCCAAAGCAGCTGTCCAGGCAGGCGAGGATGACGTCCTCGAGCAGAATGTAGGAGTAGGTGCCGGTGGGCGAGGGGATCTCGACCACGCGGTTCATCGAGGCGGGAATCTCGATCAGGCCCAGCAGACTTTCCTCGTCGGTGACGCCGTCCAGGCCGCACGCCAGGTAGAGCGCGCCGTTGCGCAGGTTGGGGAAGGGGTGGCGAGGATCGATGACCAGCGGCGAGATGACCGGCGACACGTAGGCCTGGAAGTAGCGGGTTACAAAGGTGCGCTCCTCGGGCGTAAGCGAATCGGTGCGGGCGCGGTGAACGCCCAGGGCGTCGAGCTTGCCCTCGATGTTCTTAAAGATGGACTCCCAACGGGTAAGGAGCCCGGGCATTTCGGCCATGACAGCATCGACCTGTTCGGAGGCGGTCATATTGCTCTTGTTGTCGACAGGCTGTTTTTTGAGCTCTGCCAGATCGGACAGGCCGCCCACGCGCACCATGAGAAACTCGTCGAGGTTAGACTCGAAAATCGACACGAACTTTAGACGCTCGAACAGCG
>CAJMPE010000176.1 GCA_905215275.1 uncultured bacterium
TTCGCGGTGAGCATCATAATGGGCACGTTTGCGGTACGCGAATCAGCGCGCAAGCGCTTGAGCACAGAAATGCCGTCTTCGTCAGGAAGCATTACGTCGAGAAGGAACAAATCGGGCACCTCGCCCGCAAGCGCGACGTCCATCTCGGACGCGCGCGAGAACCCGCGCGTCGCATGACCCGTTTGTTCGAGCGTATAGAGCGCCAGGTTTCGAATTTGCTCATCATCCTCAAGGTAATAGATCATCCGAGAACCTCTCCTTTATAACGGCCGGTCAGTGCGTATTCTACCCATTCGGCGATATTTTGGGCGTGGTCGCCCACTCGTTCAAGATATTTTGCGAGCATGAGCGCCTCGACGAGGTTCGTTGCGACGCCGCCCTCGTCCTGAATGCCCCGCACCACATCGGATTTCACACTTTCGAAAAGCGCATCGATCTGCGCATCTTCCCCGATCGTCGCACGAGCGCGTTCGGCGTCGCGTTCCACAAACGCTTCGGTGGCGTCGTGCAGAATCACGCAAGCTCGGTCACCCATCTCACGCAAGTGCGCTGAAAGCTCACCGTCGAGCTCGCCTTGCAGAGTAAGCGCAATCTCGGCGATATCGCTCGCCTGGTCGCCAATACGCTCCAAGTCGCCTGCGATTTTAAGGGCAGCCGACACACGATGCAGGTCGGTCGCGACGGGCTGCTGCGTGAGCAGCAGCTTCACGCACAGGCCCTCGACCTCGCGCTCCTGATGGTCGATGTCATCATCTCCGTCGATTACCGCATTCGCCGCTTCGGCGTCGCGAGCGGCAAGCGCCGCAATGCTTGTGCGCAGGGCGTCTTCCGTCGACGACGCCATAACCAGCAGCTGGGCATCGAGCAATTGCAATTGAGAATCCAATACCGTGCGTGCCATGGCTTAGCCGAACCTTCCCGTGATGTAGTCTTCCGTGCGCTTATCGTTGGGGCGATCGAAAAGGGTTTTTGTGTCGTCGAACTCAACCAGGTCGCCAAGCAGGAAAAACGCGCATTTGTCGCTCACGCGCGCAGCCTGCTGCATGTTGTGGGTCACCATGACCACCGTGTAATCGCGCTTGAGTTCAATGGCGAGCTCTTCAATGCGCCCCGTGGAAATAGGGTCGAGGGCGCTCGTGGCCTCATCCATAAGCAGCACCTCTGGCTCAACCGCCAGCGCGCGGGCGATGCACAAACGCTGCTGCTGGCCGCCCGAAAGCGCAAGGGCGCTCTTCTTCAGACGATCTTTCACTTCGTCGAAAATCGCTGCCTTGCGAAGGGCGGTTTCGACGATTTCGTCGAGCTCGGCCTTGCCCTTGACGCCATGGGTGCGTGGGCCGAACGCAACATTGTCGTACACGCTCATAGGAAACGGGTTCGCTTTCTGGAACACCATGCCGACACGTTTGCGAAGCAAGTTGACGTCGATTTCCTTGCTGTAGAGTTCTTCCCCATCGAGCCTGATCGAGCCTTCGACTCGGCAGCCTTCGATAGTGTCGTTCATGCGATTGAGACAGCGCAGGAAGGTCGACTTTCCGCAGCCCGATGGGCCGATGAACGCGGTTATTTGATTGCGCGGCATGTCCATCGTTATGCCGTGAAGCGCATGGAACGCGCCATAGTGCAAATCGAGGTTTGAAACCGCGATTTTCGTCTCATTTGAAGCCTCGGCCACGAGCGCCCTTTCTTCCCGAATTAAAACCGAGAAGAAACTTTACGGATGGGCGGCACGCTCGACGTTAGACGTTTGCAAAATTTGCGTAAAGAAGGAGTGCCAGGCACAAAAGCCCAGCATTCGAAAAGGACCAGGTCGACCAAAAGTCAGCGAGCGGAAGCCTGACGGATGCAGTTCGATTGAAACCGAGGTGCCGCGTAGCAGCGCTACGCAAGGTGAAGTCTGAGGGCCAAGATGTCGTGCTGGACAGCTTTGTAGCGTCAATCCGTTCCGCCGTTCGGCAGAACGGCGGAAAGGGTAATTATGCACGAGCTTGGAATGGTGACGGGCGTCGTTGAGAGTGTGCGCCAGGCGGCCGAGGCGAACCATGCCGACAAGGTTTTGAAAGTGTCGCTTTCCGTGGGAGAGATGACCGAGGCCATCGAGGACGCTCTCACCTTTGCGTACGAGGCCATTACCGACGGCGATCCGCTGTTCTCAGGCTCGAAGCTCGACATCACCATGGTGCCGCCGAAGAGCCGCTGCGTAGAGTGTGGCCGTGAATTTACCCATGATCGCTTCCATGTGATGTGTCCCGAATGCGGTGGTTTTGCCGACCTTATCGAAGGCAAGGAACTGCGAATCGATTCGATCGAAGTCGATATTCCCGACGAAAACGAAGAGTAAAAAATCGCCCCGAGTTTTTCTCGGGGCGATTTTGTATGGGGCGCATGAATGGCGGCCATGATAGAAATAGGCTTATAGGACAAAATGTGTGTCTCTACGGAACATGTGTTCCCTATTGTCAATCGAGCCAAAACGGGAATGGGTCTTTGCGGTGGAGCTCTTCCCAAACGGCCCTATCGCCCCATTCCGGCCTCCCGTCGTCGTGCTTCCGGGATGCCGAATAGACGTCGTAGAGCAGGTCGATGTCGGAGTCCCTCGGCATGGTCGCCAGCTTCTCCCTGGCGGTCCTCGCATCCCCGGAGTGCGCATGGCACCACCAGAACACCGCTTTCACGCGCTTCAGGGTCGTGAGCCCCCTATGGTTTCGAAGGACGGCCCTGAGCTGGGCGTTCACGCCTCCCTCTATCTTGTTGTTGGTGTATGGGAGCGGCCCGGCCTTCGTGAGCCCGGGATCGAGGTAGGTGAACAGCGTCCCCGCCGAGACCAGCGAGGACAGCGACCTCCTCGCCTTCCTGAGCCTCTCGTGGGTGTAGACCCGCCTCCCGTCGACGAGCGTGGTGTCCTCGAGGAAGTCGGCCCAGAAGCCGCACCAGTCGAGGTAGCGCTCGCGCCACAGCTCCGCCTGGTGCAGCGTCTCGATATGCATGAGGTCGAGCGCGATCTGGTACAGCTCCCGTCCCGCCTGGAGCTTCGGCCTCGTCGTCGTACACCTCTTGACCTGGGCGTACGCGTGAAACAGGCATCTCTGCACCTTGGTCCGGGGCCAGGCCGCGCGCACGGCCTTGGCGAAGCCGCTGCCGCCGTCGGTGACCACGACGTCGGGCGCCGGTATCGGCTCCATGAGCGCCGACCACGCCCTAGAGTTCTCGGATTGCGCCATGTACCACGAGACCACCCGATCCTCGCTGCAGCAGATCAGCACGACCAGGCGCTCCGCGAGCCAGATCCCGTCGACGAAGAGGACCCGGTGGAACTCGCCGTCGGGCACCGGCATGGGCCAGACCTCCCAGAACTCCGCGGTCCTGCGCCTGAAGGTCCGGCCGGCGCCGGGCATCTCGAGCTGCGTGTCCTTCGACAGAAGCCACGACAGGAACTCGTCGAAGCGGGCGGCGGTGTCGTCGTAGCGCACGGTGGTCGATGCGCCGCAGGCGGTGCATCTCCATCTCTGCGCCCCCGAGGAGGTTCTGCCGTTCCTCTTCGTCGGACCGCCGCAGCAAGCGCATTTGACCGCCTTCATGGCGCACCCCTCCCGAAAGGTTTTTAACGTTTCCGAAAAAGGCTATCCATCTGGAGGAACGGCGAGCGCGAGGACACACATTTTGTCCGAGTGCTTAAATAGGGCCGACGAATTTAAACGAATGAGAAAAGGGCATCGACCTGCGTCGATGCCCCTAAATGAGACACACTTTTTGTCCTATAAGCCTAAGTTTCGCCCAAGCGGTTGCCTCTTATTTC
>CAJMPE010000177.1 GCA_905215275.1 uncultured bacterium
AGCGACGCGTCGGCCATGCCGGTACGCTCGACCCCATGGCCTCGGGTGTCATGGTGGTGGGCGTGGGCCAGGCGACCCGTCTGCTGGGCATGCTAACTCTCGATACCAAAAGTTATGTCGCCGACATTTCGTTTGGCGTCGAGACCAATACCGATGACGCGGAGGGCGAGGCCGTCCGCACGGTGCCCGTTGCCCCCGAGCTGCGCGATCTCGCTTACGCCCGTGAGCAGCTCGCCGCTATGCTTGGCCCGCAGATGCAGGTGCCGCCAGCGTTTTCGGCCATCTCGGTCAATGGCGTTCGCGCCTATAAGAGTGCTCGCGAGGGCAATGCGGTTGAGTTGCCCCCGCGGCCCGTCGAGGTCTATGCCGCCGATCTGATCGCCGTGGGCGGCGAGGGCGATTCGTGCGTCTGGACCGTGGCGTTTTCGGTAAGCAAGGGCACCTACATTCGCGCGCTCGCTCGCGATCTGGGTCGTGCCTGCGATAGTGCTGCACATATTTCCGCGCTGCGCCGTACGGCCTCCGGCGTGGTTTCCATTGGCGCCTGCCATGCGGTAGAGGAGTTCTCTGCCGAGTCTGCGGCCGGCTTCGCTCTGGATCCCATCGCCGCCCTTGGTGCCACGCGTGTCGATTTGCCGGGAAATCTTGCAGACGACCTGCTTTGTGGTCGCCGCATTCCCATTGAACGCGCGCTTGCGGACTTCGATGCGTCGAAGGCGCCGTTCGCGCTCGTGCTCGATGGTGGATTGAAGGCGCTTGCTCGAATCGAGGGCGGCCGCTTTGTGATGGAGCATGTCTTTCCGCAGGCGATCGGCGGTGTTCGATGATGCTGGCGCCCCACGAGCTCGCGCGTATCTTTTTCGCGGGTGAGTTGGACGAGGCCCGTATCGTTTTTGCTGATGCATTTGATGGGTGCGAGTTCTTGGGTGCCGCGTCGATCGCCATTGGCGTGTTTGATGGTGTACATCGTGGGCACCGAGAGCTGATTGACGCGGTTGTTCGCGATGCACGTTCCCACGGCAGCAAAGCGGTCGTGGTCACCTTCGATCCTGATCCGGACGTCGTGGTGAGTCCGTCGCCCGCTCAAAAATTGATGACGACGGCCGACCGCCTGCATGCCCTGGCTCAAACCGGGGTCGATGCGGTGGTGGCCGTTACGCCCGCCGTGGCGGCACTCGATCATGTCGGGTTTCTGGCGCTGTTGTCGCGTGTTGTCGACATTCGCTCCATTCGTGTAGGCAGCGACTTTAGGCTCGGTCGCGGCGGGGCTTCGGGCGTTGCCGAGATGCGCGCCTGGGGCACTGAACGTGGGGTTGACGTTTACGGTCACGACCTGCTCTGCGTTAACGGGCAGACCATCTGCGCCACGCGCATCCGCCATGAGCTGGGCCAGGGTCATGTGGAGCTGGCTGCCGAGCTTCTCGGCCGTCCCTATATGCTGCGCGGCGTTGTGGCGGCTGGCCGTCACGAGGGCTCCGACATGGGCTTTCCCACAGCAAACATCCAGGTTCCCGACGGCATCCAAGTGCCTGCCGATGGCGTCTATGAGGGTCTGGTGCTGGTCGACGATACCGTATGGCCTGCTGCCGTTAACGTCGGCCTGCCGCCGACCTATGCCGATGATGCCGCCTCGGCGCATCTCGAGGCCAACTTGATCGGCTATGCGGGCGACCTGTATGGCGCTTCCGTGTCGCTGGCGTTTACGCGCTGGCTGCGTCCGTCTCGCGTGTTCGATTCCCTGGACGAGCTTATCGCGACCGTCGAGGGTAATATCGACGATATCCGTCATAACTTGGGTGAGCAGGGGGTGAGTATCCGTGATTAGTGATGAGGAAAAAGATCAGGTACGCGCGGCGTCAGACTTGGTTGCCATCGTGCAGGAAACGGTTGAGCTCAAGCCCCGCGGCCATGAGTTTTGGGGCTGCTGCCCGTTTCATGGCGAAAAGACCCCATCGTTTCACATTATCCCTGCTACGCAGGTGTGGCACTGCTTTGGCTGCGGCGAGGGCGGCGACGTCTTCACCTATATCATGAAGCGTGAGAACCTGAGTTTTCCCGATTCGATCCGCTATTTGGCTGATCGTGCGGGCATTGAACTGCACGATACCGGTGCGCAGCGCGATCGCGGCACCAAGCGCGCTCGCATCTATGACCTGTGCGCCGAGACGGCTCAGTTCTACCACACCATGCTTATGCGCGGTAAGGACAGCCGTCCGCGCGAGTACTTTGCCAGCCGCGGTATGGGTGGCGATGTCTGTCGACGCTACTGCCTGGGTTTTGCGCCGGGTCGCAACGCGTTGGTTTCTCATCTGTCTCAAGCGGGCTTTACCCCGCAGGAGATGATTGACGCCAACGTGGCCGTGAGCCGTGGGCGCGGACAGCTCGCCGACCGTTTTTACGACCGTGTGATGTTTCCCATTTTTGACGAGCAAGGTCATAACATCGCCTTTGGCGGGCGCATCATGGGCGATGGTCAGCCTAAGTACCTCAACACCGCCGAGACGAGCGTGTTTCATAAAAAGCGAAACCTCTACGGCTTTAACTGGGCCAAGGAGTTTATCGTCGCGCAGGATACCGCCATCGTGGTGGAGGGCTATACCGACTGCATCGCCTGCTGGGAGGCAGGGATCAAAAACGTCGTCGCCACGCTGGGCACGGCGCTCACGGAGCATCACGTAAAGACGCTTACCCGCTTTGCCAAGCGCATTGTCTATATGTTTGACGGCGACGCCGCCGGTCAAAAGGCTGCTCGCCGCGCGATTCAGTTTATCGAGCAGGATTCGATGGACCTGCGCTGCGTGGTGCTGCCCGACGGTAACGACCCCATGGAGTTCATCACGGCGCATGGCGGTCAGGAGCTTCAGGCGCGCATTGACGCGGCCGAGCCCCTCATGGACTTTGTCTACCGTTCGCTGCAGGAGTCGAGCGACATTACCACACCGGGCGGTCGTGCCAAGGCGCTCGAGGATGCGCTGACGCTCATCTATCCGCTGCGTGACAGCTATATGATCGACACGTACTTTATCCAGATTGCCGACCTGTTGGGTTTGGACCTGGAGACCGTGCGCGCGAGTTCGGGCCGCGTGTTTCGCGATGTCGCCAAGCGTGAGGATGCCGAGCGCCGGCGTGAGCAGAGCTACGAGCGTCAACGCGCGCAAGCTGAGCGCGCGGGCGGTTCGCAGGGACGAAGCTCGGGCGGCGGTGCGGCTGGTGCGCGCAGTGCCGGTCGCGGTGCCTGGGCCGCGGGTGCGACGCCACCGGTGTCCGCACCGGTCGAGGAGGATCCGTACGACTACGTTCCGCTTGATGCCTATGGTGCCGCGCCGGTGGAGGTCGACGAGGATTTGCCGCCAATCGATGTGCCAGCGGGGATGGAAAGCGCTGCGCCCGTTGCCGATAGTTCAAGCGCGGCGGCAGCTCCGTCGATGCCGATCGTTTTGACCGATTTGGAGCGGAAATCCCTGGCGGGGGAGCGCGAGCTGCTGACGATGCTCACGAGCTACCCCGACCTGTTCCGCACGTATGCCGACCGCATCTGCTCCATCGAGTGGGTTGACCCACGTCACGAGTCCATTGCGTGGGCCGTGCTCGCGACACCACCGGGAACCGATCCTGTGGCATGCATGGATGCGGCGCGCGCGGTGTGTCCTGAGGCGGCGTCGCTCGTCAGCGCCGGGCGCATCTCGGCAACGAGTAAGCACCCGACCGAGACGAACATCGTCTTTATGCTCGA
>CAJMPE010000178.1 GCA_905215275.1 uncultured bacterium
ACGGCAAGGGCCTCGACGTGTCCTTTGCCTTTAAGAAGATGGGCGTCGACACCGTCGCGCTCGGCTTCTTCGCCGGCTTCACGGGCAAGTTCATCGTCGAGGAGGTCATGAACCTGGGTTGCCTGTGCCGCCCGGTCTGGACCGACGGCATCACGCGCATCAACACCTACGTCAACGATGGCCAGCACGAGTACGGCATCCTTAACCCCGGCGCCCCGATTACGCCGGAGCACCAGAAGGAGCTCTACAACATCCTGGACACCGCGGGCGACCTTGAGTGCCTGATCGTCTCCGGCTCCGTGCCTCCCAAAGCTACGCCCGACTTCCTGGCTCAGGTCATGGAGCACGCTCAGGCCCGTGGTGCCGACGTCGTCCTGGATCTGTCCTCCGACAAGCTCAAGGAGCTCGCTCACAAGAAGCCGCTGCTCATCAAGCCGAACCATCACGAGATGAAGGCCATCTTCGGTGTGCCGGTCGACACCGACGACGAGGTCCGCGTTGCCATGAAGCTCGCCCACGACGCCGGCGTCCAGAACGTGCTGCTCACTCGTGGTAGCCGCGGCGACGCCTACTTCTCCAACGGCGAGGACATCTGGTACGCCAAGCGTGAGTTCAACATCAAGCTGGTCTCTTCCGTCTGCGCTGGCGATTGCACCCTCGCTGCGTTCCTGCACAAGTGGTACAGGGATCGCGACAACGTCGAGGAGGCCATGAAGCTCGCTATGGCTACCGGCGCCAACGTTGCCGAGTCCGTGGGCATTGGCGACTTTGGTCACGTTGACGAGTACAGCAAGCGCGTTGCTGTCCGCAAGCTCGATCGCAAGTAAGCGAAACGCGACAAATTCGTGCGCATGCGGCGCCCTGACTTCGGTCTGGGCGCCGTTTTTTTTCGTGGGAAAAGTGAGATGAAACCGACCTTCACCGCTTCCACACCGTTCGCCGAGTTGTTGTAGCCTTTTGCCGAAGCGTGGAATATACTTTCATTAACACGTTGCTTCGTGAAAGGAACATTCATGATTTACACGCTCACTGCAAACCCCGCTATTGACTACAACATCGCCTGCGACGGCCTTTCCGCCAATACCGTTACGCGCACCCGTAACGCGGTCTACACCCCCAACGGCAAGGGTCTCAACGTCTCTTTTACGCTCGACCACTACGGCGTCGACACCACAATCCTGGGCTTCTTCGCCGGCTTCTCGGGCGAGTTTATTGTCAAGGGCGCCGAGGCCCTGGGCGTGCCCGTCAAGCCCGTGTGGACTGACGGCATCACGCGTGTCAACGTGTTCCTCAACGCCGGTCCCGACACCGAGTACAACATGGTTAATGCCGGTGCCGCCATTAACGAGGCCAACGAGCAGGAAATGTTTGAGCTTATTGATTCGCTCGACGACATGACCTGCCTGGTTATCAGCGGCTCGCTGCCCCCCAACACCTCCGAGGGTTTCCTGGCCGAGGTCCTGCGTCGCGTCAAGGCGAAAGGCGCCGAGTTCGTGCTCGACATCTCGAGCCATCAGCTTGCCGACCTCATTGCCATGGAGCCGTTGCTCATTAAGCCCAACGACGACGAGTTGCTCGACATTTTTGGCATTAAGGTGAGCGGTGGCGATGACGAGTCCGTCAAGGGCGCGATGGCCGAGCTGCACGCCAAGGGCGCCAAGAATGTGCTGCTGACCCTCGGCGGCGCCGGTGCCTATTTCTCCAACGGCGAGCACATCTGGTTTGCCAACCGCACCTTCGACGTCAAGCTCCTGTCGACCGTCTGCGCCGGCGATTCTTCGCTCGCTGCCTTCCTGTCCGTGTGGCACGACGCCCCCGAGCGCGTCGAGGACGCCCTGCGCCTCTCGATGGCCACCGGCGCCAACGTGGTTGAGTGCCCTGGTCTGGGCGATTTTGCCAAGGTGGATGAGTACAAGAAGGGTATCGCAATCCGTCAGGTTTGCTAGTTCCGGCATACTGCCTGAATAGTTCGATTATTTCGCATCCGTCTTAGACCAGGACGGATGCGTTTTTGTTTATCGGACTTGCGTGTGCAGTGGAGGCTGTTTCTTGCTAGACTTCTTGCAGATGCAATCGATAGCCAATTTGATAGTCGCAGGAGGCCATAGGCATGTGCAATGTTTCGCTCAACGGTACGCAGCCGACCGATGCCTCCATCCGTGTCCTGCGTGCGCTCGAGGCAGCCGGTCTTGAGGCTTGGTTCGTAGGCGGTTGGGTGCGTGATGCCCTGATGGGGCGCCCCAGCCACGATGTTGACATGTGCTGCAGCGGCCTGTGGCAGGAGTCCAAAGCGGCGCTCGAGGCGGCTGATATTGCCGTGGTCGAGTCGGGCATTAAATTTGGCGGCATCACGGCCATTTGCGATGGCGAGCGCATTGAGGTCACCACCTACCGCCTGGACGGCTTTTACACTGATGGTCGCCATCCCCAGAGTGTGGAGCGTGCGGCTTCGCTTGAGGACGATCTGGCGCGCCGCGACTTTACCGTCAATGCCATGGCGTGGCATCCCGAGCGCGGTCTTGTCGACCGCTACGATGGCCAGGGCGACCTGGACCGCAAGCTCATCCGTGCCGTTGGAGATCCCAAGCGTCGTTTTAACGAGGACGCGCTTCGCATGCTGCGCGCGGTGCGTTTTGCCTGCCGTCTGGATTTTATGATTGAACCCGCGACCAAACAGGCGCTGGCCGAATGTGCGCCGCTGCTCGATGCCGTGGCACACGAGCGCGTGGGTATTGAGCTTGAGGGCATCCTTTCGACCGGCCACGGGGGAGACGCGATGCTGCGCTACCCTGAGCTTATTTGCGCCGCCGTGCCCGAGCTCGCGCCCGCGCGCGGGTTTGATCAGTGCAGTGTCTATCATGCGTTTAACGTCTACGAGCATATCGCCCGCGTGCTGACAGTGGCAGGGGAGCTGGCGCTGTGCGACGGCGTCGCGCCCTCGTCGAGCCTTATGTGGGCGGCGTTTTTGCACGACGTCTCCAAGCCCGATTGCTTTACGGTCGATCACGCCGGCAGCGGACACTTCTACGGTCATCCCGAGCTTGGCGCCAAAAAGGCGCGTGTCATCATGGATCGCCTGGCGCTCTCGCACGATTTGGTGCGCGATGTGTGCCTACTGATCAAATACCATGACAAGCCGCTGCGTCCCGAGCGATCTTGCCTGCTCAATATGATGCGCGCGCTTTCGGGCGAGGGTGTCGATACGCCGCGTCTGATGGACGAGCTCATGGACCTTAAGCGTGCCGACACGCTCGGCAAGGCACCGTCGTGTTTCTATTACGTCGAGACGATTGAGGAGATGCGTGCGCTGACTCGCGAGTTGCTGGCGGCGGGGGAGCCCTATACGCTCAAGATGCTTGCCATCAATGGTGGGGATTTGATCCGCGCCGGCGTCAAGCCAGGGCCGGAACTGGGGCAGCTGCTCAACACCGCCCTCGATGCCGTGATCGAAGACAACATTCCCAACGAGCGCGAGGCCCTCCTGGCTCACCTGCACCTGGGGTAGTCAGGTGGTTCCATTCCAAATGAGCTGCCAGGTTGACCTGCGCTTTCCATAACCTCACGACAAAATCTGAGCAATTTTGAATTTCTTCTTGCGCTCGCGTTTTTTGTCCCGTAATATATTTCCTCGCAGCACGGCAGTGCAGATGTCATGTGGCCCGTTCGTCTAGCGGTTTAGGACGCCGCCCTCTCAAGGCGGAGATCACCAG
>CAJMPE010000179.1 GCA_905215275.1 uncultured bacterium
CTTTGTGTACGCCTTTGGTGCCGTGGGCGCCGTGCAGTGCGGTTTTTGCATCCCTGGCATGGTCATGGCGGGTGCAGCGCTGATCGCCGAGGACCCCGAGCCCACCGAGGAGCAGATCAAGTACGCCATTCGCGGTAACGTCTGCCGCTGCACCGGCTACAAAAAGATTATCGAGGGCATCTCGCTGGCCGCTGCGGTGCTCCGCGGCGAAAAGCAGATCGACGAGGATCTGGAGCGCGGCGACGACTACGGCGTGGGCAAGCGCGCCTTCCGTATCGACGTGCGCAAGAAGGTGCTCGGCGAGGGCAAGTATCCCGACGACATCGACGAGCTCGATCAGCCGGGCCTTACCTATGCTAGCGCCGTGCGCTCCAAGTATCCGCGCGCCCGCGTGCTCTCCATCGATACCTCCAAGGCCGAGGCCCTGCCCGGCGTGGTGGGCATCCTGCGCGCCGAGGACGTGCCAGTCAACCAGGTCGGCCACCTTATCCAGGACTGGGACGTCATGATCGCCCAGGGCGATATCACCCGCTGCGTGGGTGACGCCATCGTGCTGGTGGTTGCCGAGGACGAGGCGACGCTCGAGAAGGCCAAGAAGCTCGTAAAGATTGATTACGAGCCGCTAGAGCCCGTGCGCAACATCGCCGAGGCCAAGGCTGCCGACGCCCCGCGCCTGCACGACAGCTTCTTTGCCTTTGGCAACACGGTGGAGCTCAAGGACAACGTGTGCCAGAGCCGCCATGTGACGCGCGGCGACGCCGCCAAGGCGCTGGCAGAGAGTGCATTCACCGTGACGCAGCGCTTTACCACGCCCTTTACCGAGCATGCCTTCTTGGAGCCCGAGTGCGCCGTCGCCTTCCCGTACAAGAACGGCGTCAAGGTACAGTCGACCGATCAAGGTGCCTACGATACGCGCAAAGAGTGTGCCCACATGTTTGGCTGGGACAACGAGCCCGAGCGCGTGGTCGTCGAGACCATGCTCGTGGGTGGCGGCTTTGGCGGCAAGGAGGACGTGTCCATCCAGCACCTGGCCGCGCTCGCCGCATATAAGTTCCAGCGTCCCGTGAAGTGCAAGCTCACGCGTGCCGAGTCGCTTGCGTTCCATCCCAAGCGCCACGCCATGGACGGCACCTTTACGCTGGGCTGCGACGCCGAGGGCAACTTTACCGGCCTGGACTGCGAGATCAACTTTGATACCGGAGCCTACGCATCGCTGTGCGGCCCGGTGCTCGAGCGCGCCTGCACGCATGCCGTCGGCCCCTACAAGTACCAGAACACCGACATCCGCGGCTTTGGCTACTACACCAACAACCCGCCCGCCGGTGCGTACCGCGGCTTTGGAGTTTGCCAGTCCGAGTTTGCACTCGAGAGCCTGATTGACCTGCTGGCCGAGAAGGTCGGCCTAGATCCGTGGGAGATCCGCTACCGTAACGCCATCGAGCCGGGCGAGGTTCTGCCCAACGGCCAGATTGCTGACTGCTCCACGGCGCTGAAGGAGACGCTGCTCGAGGTCAAGGATGCCTACTACGCGCATCCCGGACACGCCGGTATCGCCTGCGCCATGAAGAATGCCGGCGTGGGCGTAGGCCTGCCCGATGCCGGCCGCTGCAAGATTCGCATCGAGGACGGCGTGGCTGTGGTCTATGCCGCCACGTCCGACATCGGCCAGGGCTGCAACACCGTCTTTTTGCAGGACGTTGCCGAGGCATGCGGCCTGCCGCTTCGCTGCATCGCCAACGGCGAGTGCTCCACCGAGAACGCACCCGACTCCGGCACCACGTCTGGCTCGCGTCAGACGGTCGTGACCGGCGAGGCCGTGCGCGGTGCCGCCTTCCTGCTGCGCGATGCCATGCTTGACATCGAGGCCGGCAAGCCCGCGCCCGATGCTCCCGTGAGTGCGCATGGCGACGGCGTCAAGATCGAGTACGACGACGGTCGCGCCTATCAGCTGCGTACGCAGGAGCTCGTCGCCGGCCAGGGTATGCATCCTCAGGATCCCGCGGCTGCCATCAAGGCGCTCGAGGGATGCGAGTTTGGCTACGTGTACCTGGAGCCGACCGACAAGCTGGGCGCCGACGTTCCCAACCCCAAGAGCCACATCTGCTACGGCTTTGCCACGCATGTGGTCATTTTGGACGACGACGGCCGCGTGAGCGAGGTCTATGCCGCGCACGATTCCGGCAAGGTGGTCAACCCCATCTCCATCCAGGGTCAGATCGAAGGCGGCGTGCTCATGGGTATGGGCTATGCGCTTACCGAGGACTGGCCGCTCAAGGACTGCGTGCCCCAGGCAAGGTACGGTACGCTCGGGCTGTTCCGTGCGCCCGAGATTCCGGATATCCACGCCATCTACGTGGAGAAGGACGAGCTGCTGCCCGTGGCATACGGCGGCAAGGGCATCGGCGAGATCGCAACGATCCCCACGGCGCCCGCCGTGCAGAACGCCTATCGCGCGTTTGACGGCAAGCTGCGTCCAGATCTGCCCATGGTGGATACGCCGTACAGCCGCGCCCGTCACCGCGGGTAGGGTAGGGCGCAGACGGCATTGCTGACTGCTGTCTGCGCTGAGCATCAACTACATACGCTGCGCCTTTGGCCCCAGTTCCATCGAGAGCCGGGGCCTTTTGTTTGGAGCGGAAATTGTGTCCCAGAATTGGCGCTCAAAATGGGATGCGCTTTCCTTTTGAGCCTCTAGCGGAAAGTGCATCCCGGAATTCGGCTCCAGAGTGGGATGCCGTTTCCGGCTGAACCCTCTGGCGGAAAGTCCATCCCAGAATTGACGCTCGGAGTGGGACACGGTTTCCGGATGGAACCTCAGCGGAAAATGTATCCCAGTTTGAGCGTCTATTCCGGGATGTCGTTTCCGCTGAGTGCTTCATTCGGAAAGTCTGTCCCGTTCTGAGGCGGGATTCCGGGACCCGCTTTCCGCTAGGCCCGCCATCCGGAAGGTGCATCCCGTTTTGAGCGTTCAGGCTGGGCCGCGCTTTCCGTTGGCGTGGCCGTTGGGAAAACGCGGCCCAGATAGGGGGGGATGCGATCCGGCAATGCGTGGCTCAGCAGTCCCTACAGGTCAACCTCGTTGAGCCATGTCGGCAGCGCGGTCTGCCGGATGCCTGCCGTCTGCAGCTTTTTGGCGAGCATTCCTGCCGAGCGGACCTCGTTCATGGTAAAGCGCAGCAGAGGGTGACCGTAGAGCGATAGATGCGCCTCGCGCTGTCGTTCGGCAACGAGTGCCTCGGCGGTGGTGCGCCCGGCTAGCATGGCCTGGTCGGTATACTTGACGAACCCGTCGAGTTCTCCCAATGTGAGCTCCCGCGCCTGGCGCTCCCAGGCAAAGTCCGTTCGCATGGTCTCGGTCGAATCGAAGGGGTCCGTCAGCTTATATTGGAGCTGGTCGGGTGCAAAGCCCGTTTCGATCATGACGGCTCGAGCGACCGATTCCCCACCGCTCTCGGCACGCGCGTCAGCATATTGGAGTGTGATGAGCGCAGTGCGCACCGCGCGACCGTTGCGAGCGCCCGCTCGTTTTTCGACTGCTCCCATCAGCTGCTCTCGCGTTAGACCAAGCTTTGAGATCGCCGAATCGGCAATGGGCATACCATCGGCAAAACCAGTTTGCAGCAGGCAATCTGTGACCGTTTGGATGGGCGGCGTTATCGATATTCCAGCTTGA
>CAJMPE010000180.1 GCA_905215275.1 uncultured bacterium
TGCCCTGGTGCCCGCCAACGTGGCGAGCGTGCTCTACAACAAGACCGAGGGTGCGGTGCGGGTCATCGACATCAACACGCTGGGTGTGCTGAATGTGGTGACGGGCGACGCGAATGTGGCCTCGTTTGGCGATCTGGCGGGTCGCACCGTCTACATGACGGGCAAGGGCACCACGCCAGAGTACGTCATGAACTTCCTGCTGGAGCGCGCGGGCCTGACCGGCCAGGTGACGCTCGAGTTTAAGAGCGAGCCCACCGAGGTGCTGTCGGCCCTGCTTGCCGACCCGTCTGCCGTGGGCGTGCTGCCGGAGCCGTTCAAGACCGCTGCCATCGCCAAGAGCGAAGGCAAGCTGTCAGCGCCGGTAAGTCTGACCGATGTGTGGGATGAGCTGGCGGGTGACACGGGTTCGCGCCTGCTGACGGGCGTGACCGTGGTGCGCCGCGCGTTTGCCGAGGAACATCCCGAGGCCGTGGCGGAGTTCTTGAGCTGCCATGCGGCGAGCGTTAAGGCTGTCAATGCGGCGCCGGCAGACTGGGCGCAGGCCGTGGTCGATGCCGGCATCGTGGACAACGCCAAGATCGCCGAGAAGGCGATTCCCGGGTGCATGCTCGTGTGCCAGACGGGCAAGGATATGAAGGCGGCACTTAGTGGGTATCTGCAGGTGCTGTCCGACGCGGACGCGAGCGCCGTGGGTGGTAAACTTCCGGCTGACGATTTCTACTACATGGAGTAGCCCGTGCGTGCGTTTGCTCGACAAATGACAGAGCGTATGAAGGCGGTGGCGGCAGCAGGTGCCGTCGCCGCCTTTTGGCTTGCCGTGTGGGTCTTCGCGGCGGTGCTGGTGGCGCAGCCACTGATCTTGCCGGGGCCGGGTGCTGTTGCCTTGGCGCTGCTGCGCCTGGTGTGCGATGGCGGTACCTGGGCGATTTTGGTGGGCTCGGGCGCGCGGATACTGGGCGGGCTGGCGCTTGCCGCGGTGTGTGGTGGCGTGCTTGCCGGGATTTCGTCACGGTTGCGGGCGTTTGCGCGCCTGGTGGCTCCGGCACTTTCGTTTGTTAAGGCGACGCCGGTTGCCTGCGTGGTGGTCCTGCTGCTTATTTGGTTGGGATCGGCGCGCGTGAGCATCGCCGCGGTCTTTTTGATGGCGCTGCCGGGCGTGTATTTTTCGCTGGCCGAGGGCTTGGCACAGGTGAATAAACCGCTGGAGCAGATGTTCCGTCTGCATGGCGTGCGCGGCTGGCGCCTGTTTTGCGCCCATACCTGGCGCGAAGTCCTGCCGTTTGTGCTTTCGTGCGCCCGCGCCGTGATCGGCATGAGCTGGAAGGCCGGCGTGGCAGCCGAGCTGATCGGCATGGCGGTGGGCACCGTGGGCGAGCGCATCTATCAGGCAAAGCTTTTGATTGAGACGGCTGATTTGCTGGCGTGGACCGTGCTGGTCGTTGCCGCCTCGTGGGCGTGTGAGCGCGTGCTGGTGTGGCTGCTGCGGGTTTCGGGACCCGTGGCGTGGCGCGCGGCCGTGCGGGCGCATGGGCATGGACTGCGCGGGCGTGCGGGGGCTGCGAGCGATGACGCCGCAGCGGAGCTTGCGCTTGCCGTGGGCGATCGTGCGCCCTGGGCGCCGGCGCTGGATGGTCTGGTGCTCAACGTGCCTGCGGGTGGGCGTATCTGCGTGATGGGCGCTTCGGGCATGGGCAAGTCGACGCTGTTTTCGTTGGCAGCGGGGGAGTGCGCGCCGTGCTCGATGGTGTTTCAGGATGCACGCTTGGTAGAGGGCAGCTCGGCTTTGGATAACGTGCTGGTGTGTGCCGATGCGCGCGTGGATGCTTCGAACGCTACGACCTTGCTGCGCCGGTTGGTGCCGGGAATCGACGTGCATGTTCGCGTGGCTGAGCTTTCGGGCGGGCAGCGCCGTCGTGTCGAGATCGCTCGAGCCCTGCTGTGTGGCGGCTGTGCCGTCATTCTGGATGAGCCCTTTACCGGCCTGGACGCCGCCGCGCGCGATGCGACGGCCGAGGCCGTGCTAGACCTGCTCGACGGTCGCACGCTCTTGCTCGCCACGCACGATGTCGTCGACGTTCAGGCCCTCGATATCTCGGACATCATCACGCTCTAAATACTAACTGAGCAACAAAATGATTCGTTTTCCTCCGTCCCCATGGGGTCGGGTGTGGTATTCTATCTACGGAGTAATACCTAGGAATACCAAGTAATACCAACGCCGCAGAAACAAACTCCGGATGCGGGCCAATCGGGTTGCCTTCACAGCCCGTCGCCCAGCCGCGTGGCCCGCATCTATCCGCACTACCGTCGTTTCAAAAAGGAAGCGCCATGGCAGAACACATGACCCCCGTAGTCGCGAAGGTCTTGCCCGAGGAGAAGGCAGCCTTCGCGGCGGCAACCCAGCTCGTGGGCACCACGCCGTCCAACGCCATCCGCATGTTTATCGCCGCGTTCAATCGCTGCGGCACCTTCCCGTTCGACATCTCGCCCAGCGGGGCCTTTGGCAAAGAGTGTCCCCAACAGCTAGTCGTTGAAGAACGTCCCCAATGACTAGTCGTCGGGAGGAGGTTGGCATGCTCAATGCGATGATTTGGGCGCTTGCCTGTTTTGGCGTCGTCGCTGCCGATATTGCCCTGAGCGTCGTTTTGTTTTCCGCCCTTGGCGTCGCATCGGTGTTCATGGGTTTTTCGATCGATGACCTCGACATTCAATTGCTTCAGGCCGTCGCGCAGACAGCATCGTTTTTGATGGCGCTGCTGTGGTGGCGTTATCTGTGGCCGCGTTCGTTTATGGCACGCCGGCAAAGCGAGCACCCGCTCGGCGGGGGAGCGCGTGGGGCGTGGAAACGCATCGCCTGCGTTATCGTGATCGGCCTGGCCCTGCAGGTGGTTGTTGGCTACGTGACCGACGCCGCGCTGTCGTTGTTGCCCGATGCCGCGGCCGACTACAGCGAGCTTGTCGAGGAAACAGGCATGGGCGACACCAGCTATCTCGCCGTCCTGACCACGGTGCTCGGCGCCCCGTTTTGTGAAGAGCTGCTGGTGCGCGGCATTATTTTTGAGTTTTCGCTCCGAGCGTTTAATCCGCAGTGCCGCCCACTTTGGAAGCGCCGGCGTCGTGCGAGCGCGCAGGACGGCGCCATGGTGCCCTGGGCGGCCCCAAGCACGTGGGGTATCGCTGCGGCGATTGTGCTGCAGGCGGCAATCTTCGGCTTTATGCACATGAATTGGGTGCAAGGTTGCTACGCGGGTGCCGCCGGCCTCATCTTTGGTTGGGTGCTCGTGACGACCGGAAAGCTCCGCTACACGATCCTGCTGCACTTTGCCTTTAACGCCGGGTCGTATCTCATGACGTTGCTCTGGTTTGTGAACACCTCGCTCGACGTGGTGGTCACGGTCGCCATCGCCGGCGTCATCCTCGTTGAGGCAATGCGCTCGCTGCGCCACGCGTGTGGGATGGACGCAGCGAGCGCATTGCTGCCCTAGTTGCGCCTGCCGCCTCCGTTGGCGCCCTGACGCCCCTGGGCCGCGCGATTGCGACCGGCAGTGTTCTGTGCGCGCGACATGCCGCTGTGCCCCTTGCTACCCTTGGGCCCCTTGCCGGCGCCACCGTGCGGCTTGCCGCCCTTCTTGCCGGTTCCATGCCCACCGCCAGCAGATG
>CAJMPE010000181.1 GCA_905215275.1 uncultured bacterium
GCGTGGCATCTGCGTCGAGCAGGGTGCGGCCGCCGTGGTTCTCGAATCCCACAAAGGGCTCGGGTGCCAGGTCGGTCTTGACGGCGACGTTGCCGATCAGGCGGTCGGAGCCGCGTACGGTCTCGGCGGAAATGACACCCAGACCTTCAATGCGATCTTCACCCATATAGTACGAACGGCCGAGCAGCTGATAGCTGCCGCAGATAGCAAGCAGCGAGCCGCCGTCCTCAACATAGGCCGCGACCTTGTCTTTTTGAGCAAGAAGCTCGTGCGCCACGGCCAGCTGGTCGCGATCGGAGCCGCCGCCCATCATGACGATGTCGGCGTCGGCGAGATCGAGCACCTCGCCCATGCGAACCTCGTCCACGCGAACGGGGATGCCGCGCCAGGCGCAGCGGCGCTCGAGGGCGATGACATTGCCGCCGTCGCCATAGAGGTTGAGGGCGTCGGGATACAGGTAGACGATACGCAGCGGGCGCGAGAGCTCGACCGGCGCGACGCCGACGGGGACAGCACTGCCATCGGCGCACGTTGCAGCGTGGGCGGCAACCGTAGTCGCATCGGTGTCTTTGAGCCCATCGAGCTCCTTGACCAGCGGCGGGAAGGCCGTGTAGTTGGCGACGGCGTAGAAAGTGTCGCCAGCCTCCTTGTCTGCCACGGCGCCGATCGCCTGCTCGATATTCGAGATGATGGCGGCATCGATGCCGGCGTACTTGAGGCGCACCTGCATGTCGTGCGCGCGCGTGCCGCCGGCAAAGGCGACAAGTCCCGTTGTGTCGGCGATGCGCTCAAAGTCGACGTCGTAGATCCACGATACATCGTGGCCGTCGGCATCGTTGTCGTTGAGGAAGAAGGCGCAGAGCCTGCCGCCTGCCGTTTTAATGGACTGAATCTGGCGATCGAAACCCACGGGATTCTTGGCCAGGTTGGCCTCGACGGTTCGGCCGGCGATATTCCAACGGCCCATGCGACCACCTGCTGGCACGTAGGCGTCGAGCGTGGGCTGCAGATGCGCCGCGTCCACGCCCAGCTCGTGGGCGGCGAAGAAGGCTGCGGCTACGTTGTAGACCATATATAGGCCGTTGTAGCGTGTGGTGATGTGTACGGCAGCCGCGTCGGGCGCAGACCCAAAGACCAGGTCAAAGCCGTAGCCGTCGCAGCCGAGCTCCACGCCCGTCACGCGACGGACAAGCCCAGGGCGGGCCCAGCCGCACGAGGGGCAATGGTATGCGCCAAGCTGTCCGTACTGCACATAGTCGTACTCCAACGGCGCGTTGCACTGTGAGCAAAAACGCGAGTCGCTAATGCGGTCGGATTCGGTGTCGGTGGCGCCGTCGATGCCAAAGGCGATGCTTGCATTGGGAACGCGCGCGGCGATTGCGGCACACAGCGGGTCGTCTGCGTTGTAGATGAGCGTTGTTGCCGGAGAGAGCTCCAACGCATGGGCGATGACGTCTTGGGTATGGTCGATCTCGCCGTAGCGGTCTAGCTGGTCGCGGAACAGGTTGAGCAGCACAAAGTACGTCGGCTTGAGCTTGGGCAGAACGCGTACGGTGTAGAGCTCGTCGCACTCAAAAACGCCCACGCGCTTGCCGCTGCTGGTGTGCTTAAGGCCGCCGCGGGCCTCGAGCAGAGCACCCACCACACCAGGCTCCATATTGTTGCCGGCACGGTTGCACACCACGGTAGCGCCGCTGGCAGCAACTGCGTCGGCGATGAGGTTGGAGGTCGTGGTCTTGCCGTTGGTGCCGGTGATCACCACGCTGCGGTCGACTAGGCTTGCGAGGTCGCTTAGCAGCTCGGGGTCGATCTTCATGGCGATGCGGCCGGGAAGCACGCCACCCTGGCGCTTAAGGACGGAGCGCAGCCCCCAGCGAGCGATATCGCTCGAGGTGCAGGCAAGAGATGAGCGGAGGTTCATGAAGCCGTTCCTAACATAGATGACATGGTCGGGGCGATCGCGTCGCTAAAAGCCGTAGCGGCGCGCAAATTCCTGGGCAAGCTGCGATACATCTTCGCAGGCGTTGGCCCAGGGGGCAAAGTCGGGGGTGTCCGAGATAATGCCGTCGGCTTCCCAAACCGCCTGGTGCGAGAGGTCCCAGGGGTCGCGCGGCTCGGGTCGGCAGGGAAGATACGGCGTCTGGTACATGGGGTTCAGCAAGAAGAACGCGCCGCCCTCGCAACGGTTAGCGAACTCACGCAGCGCGCGCGTCGCCGGGCGCATCTTGTTTGTTTTGAACAGCAGAATCGTGCGGGCGAGCAGGTACCAGGGGGAGTTTTCGAGTGCGTCTGCCCCCATCTGCTCCTCGAGCTGATGCGCCAGGGCAAAAAAGCCGTCCTGGTCTTCCAGGCGGGCGAGGGCAAGCAACACGGTGCCGGCGGCCCGGGTGGGATAGCCCTCCGCCTTAAGGACACGGTGGGAGTAGTTGGCGGCGGCACGGTAGCGGGCGCTCGCCATGCACAGCTGCGAGATGGCCTCGAGCGTGTGAAGCCAGCCGATAAGCGCCGGCTCGCTCACGGTAAGGTCTGCTGCGGTGACACCGTCGGCCAAAACATTATTGGCCCAGTAGTGCGGGGCCTCCATATCAAACCCGGGCACGCTTTGCTGCAGGTAATCGGCCGTGGTCGCCTCGAGTTT
Organism: uncultured bacterium; assembly: GCA_905215275.1. GTDB lineage: Bacteria > Actinomycetota > Coriobacteriia > Coriobacteriales > Coriobacteriaceae > Collinsella. The sequence continues at coordinate 2,639 of CAJMPE010000181.1, forward strand.
CATCAGGTCGCCCAGGCAGGCGTCGACGGGCGTGTCCGCCAGGATGATGGCGAGCAACTGAGCATCGAGGACATGCGCATCGACGCGAACAATCTTGAGCAGCTCATCGCGCATATCGTCGAACAGGCGGTTGCGCGTCTGCTCAAACTCCTCGTCGCTGCCCATGTCCTCGATGCGGCGAAGCTCGTCAAGCAAATGACGATGAACGCCGGCATAGGACAGCAGCGCTTGGGCATGCTCGGTCTGCGCATACTTGTGGGGGTTTGCGCTGATGTCGTTATGGACAAGCTCGCGTGCTGCATCGGTGAGCTCGGGGTGCGACGCCAGATAGGTGCGCTCCAGATAGGCGGGGATGTAGACGCTCGGATCCATTAGAGGTCTCCTCCCTTAAACGGCAATCCCTGTTCGGCCGCGCGCAGGATTCGTTTGTCGATCTGAGAGCGCACGATGTCGTTGGTGGCGACCCAGGCGGCAAAGCTGGCGTTGTCGGGCGCGCCTAGGCCCTCCTGCAGCACCGGCGTCGCCTCGGACAGGGCAAGGACAAGCTCATCGGTGGAGCCCGGACCTACGTTGACGCGGGCATAGATGCCATCGGGAAACTCGGTTTGGAAGTAGAGTGCTTCGGCTGCGTGCGGGCATGAGCGCACCAGGATGCGCAGGTAGTGTTCGGCGCCCTCGTAATCCAGCTCGCGCCAGGCTGCGCTCATCAGTGCGATGAGCGTCCACGGGTCCAGGTCGCGCTCTGCGTCCTTGGGACGGCGGCGCAGCGGCGTGTTTGCAAGATAGGGCACGGAGTGGGCGGAACGAAAACGCTTGAGCTCCTCGGCAGGGTATTCGAGCTTTGCCATGGCAAGCATCGCGGTATGGCGGACGCCGGCGGGGTCGTTGGGCGCAAAGTCCAGGCTGCGATTCGCGGCATCCAGCGACATGCGGTAGCGGCCGCTAATGAGCGCGCGCGATGCCAAGGCGGCAAGCCAGCGCAGGTAGGGACGGCGGGTCAGGTCG
>CAJMPE010000182.1 GCA_905215275.1 uncultured bacterium
ATGCTGTTCTCCAAGGTCGACTGGGGCAAGCCTCGCCGTATCCAGGGCTGCTTTGTTTCGGATGACGAGATCAACGAGATTGTCGAGTTCGTCAAGTCGCAAAGCGAGCCCGACTACCATGAGGAGATCCTGTCGGCTGTGGCACCTGCCTCCATGTCCATGGCAGGTGGCGGCGGCATTGTTCGCACCGGCGTTGCCGAGCCTCAGGACGACGATCCGCTTATCTGGGAAGCCGCCCATATTGTGGTGGAATCGCAGCTGGGCTCCACATCTGGCCTGCAGCGCCGCCTGAAGGTTGGTTATGCGCGCGCCGGGCGTATTATGGACATGCTGGAAGAAAAGGGTGTCGTCGGACCGCCCGATGGTTCCAAGCCGCGCGAGGTCCTGCTGGATGAAGAAGGCCTTGCCGCGCTGGAATCCGTCGACGCCGAGATGGCACGTGAAGATCGTGAGTTTGGAGGATTCTGATGGCTGCACGCTTTGGTGACATGCTGCTCGAGCAGCGTCGCCGAATGGGCCTTTCCATTCAGCAGGTCGCCAACACCATCAAAATCAGGCCGCAGATAGTCGAGTTTTTCGAGAATGGCAATTTTGCATCGATGCCTCCGCGCGGCTATGCGCAGGGCATGATTTCGAGCTATGCGCGCTTTTTGGGCCTCAATCCGCGGGAGGTCGTCAACGCTTATTTTGACGATTTGATGGCATATGAGCGCGAGACGTCGCAGCAGGGCGGTCGTTTTCAGGACGCCGCCGGCTACGTCAATTCGCGTTCCTCGGTCGACAACGGCCGCTTCCTGATGGTTCAGGGCGGGCGTTCGACGCGTTATGGCCAGCGCCCTCAGCAGGCTGGCTATGTTACCGAAACGGGCTCGAGCGAGGAGATTCGTTCCCAGCGCGATCGTTTTCGCAGCACGCCGGCGCCCGAGGAGCGCGCACTCCCCGCTGCCCGCGGTGTCGCACGAGACCCTCGTGCCGGCTACGGGGATGGTGGTTATTCCGATCGCGGGTACCGCGGCGTTTCTTCCGGTCGTCCGCGCGGCGGCTATGCAGACGCCGATACTACGCAGGTGACGCCTCGCCTTCGATCTCAGTCACGGCCTTATAGCCAGCGCTCCTCAGCGCCTCGCTCGGGTCAGCGCAACTACCAGGGTCGCGGCGAGCTCGCCCCCCGCTCGGACCAGCGCAATATGCAGCGCCAGGGCAGTTATCGCGGACGTTCCGACAATAACCGCGGTCGTATGCCCCAAGGCACCGGTCGCGGTGGTTCCAATCGTGGACGCGGCGGTGGGCGCGCTCCCCAGAACAACGGTCTCGATCCTCGTATCGTTTACGCCGGTATCGGCGCCGTGGCGCTGCTTCTGATCGTGCTCATCGTGGTGCTCCTGCGTGGCTGCGGCTCCTCGGCGCCCGAGTCGACGCCCGAGACACCCGTTGCCACTAAGACAACGACAAAGAAGTCTTCCAAGAAGACCGAATCCGTCGATGAGGACGAAGATACCGATGAGACGACGGACGAGTCCACCGATTCGGACGCCGCCAAGACGACGGCCAAGAAGGAGGAGAACGAGGTCACAAAGGTCAAGATCTCCGTTGCCAAGGGCAAGACTGCTTGGATTGAGGTCAAGGTTGATGGCAAGTCGGTCTATGGCGCCCAGGCGACCGGCCCCTTTGAGCAGGAATACACGCCTGAGTCCTCGATCGAGATCACCACGTCCAAGCCTTCCGATGTCACCGTTACCAAGAACGGCGAAAAGGTCCGCTACGACACTAAGACGTCGGGCGTGGCACGCGTGACGATCACCGTTCCCAAGAAGGAGACGACCGAGTCCAAGGACGGCGAGAGCACTGACGGCACTGATGGCACCGAAAGTACCGACGGAACTGATGAAACCGATGCCCAGTCCACGGACGGCACTGATGCCGCCACCGACGGGCAGACTACGCCCTATTCAGACGACTATTCTTACGACAGCTACTAAGCCGCTCGTAAGCGAAAGGATTAACCATGGCTAAAGATTCCAGCTTCGACGTCGTGTCCGAGGTCAATATGCAGGAGGTCGACAATGCCTTCCAGCAGACCACGCGCGAGATTTCCCAGCGCTATGACCTGAAGGACTCCGGCGCCACCATCGAGCTTTCGAAGGGCGATAAGCTCTTTACGATCAACGCCCCGGCCGACTTTGTCTCCAAGCAGATCATCGACGTCCTGAGCTCCAAGCTCATCAAGCGCGGCATCGATCTTAAGGCCGTGTCCTGGGATGCGCCCCAGGCTGCATCGGGCGGTACCGTGCGCGTGCTCGGTCATATCGTCGAGGGTATCGACCAGACGACTGCCAAGAAGATTAATAAGGACATCAAGGATCAGAAGCTCAAGGTCAAGGTGACGATTGAGGCTGACAAACTGCGTGTTTCCTCTGCTTCCAAGGATGCGCTGCAGACCGTGATCCAGTTCCTGCGCGACCAGGACTACGGTCAGCCGCTGCAGTTCACCAACTACCGCTAATTCATTCGAAAGGACTGCTCTCCAACATGGATACTCCGTTGGGCTCCGTACTCTATATCACCCTCGGGTGCGCCAAGAACGAGGTCGATACCGACCGTATGCGTTCACTGCTGACCGCTGCGGGCTACGAGGAGGCATTCGATCCGCAGGATGCCGATATCGCCATCGTTAATACGTGCTCGTTCCTTGCCTCTGCAACGTCCGAGAGCATCGAGACCACGCTCGAGCTTGCCAACGAGGTGCAGGACGGCGTTCGTTCTTGCCCGATCGTCATGTGCGGCTGCGTGCCGTCACGCTACGGGGATGACCTGCCCGACGAGCTGCCCGAGGTCGCGGCCTTTGTGAAGGCCGACGAGGAAGACGGCATCGTGGCGGTCATCGATGACGTCCTGGGTGTTGAGCGCGAGATTGCCGCCTATATTCCGCAGGTCAAGCGCACCGTCGAGGGCGCTGTCGCCTACGTCAAGATCTCTGATGGCTGCAACCGCTTCTGTAGCTTCTGCATGATCCCTTATATCCGCGGTCGTTATCACTCGCGCAATGCCGAGAGCATTATCTCCGAGGTGCGCGACCTGGTCGCCGGCGGTGTGCGCGAGATCGTACTGATCGGTCAGGACACGGGCATCTGGGGTACCGACTTTGCCGACGAGGACCTCGCCGAGGGCTCGCCGCGCAATCTGGCGCAGCTGCTGCAAGCCGTTGCTGAGGCGGTGCGTCCTCATAACGTGTGGGTCCGCGTACTCTACCTGCAGCCCGAGGGCATGACCGACGAGCTTATCGAGACCATTCGCGATACGCCCGAGGTGCTGCCCTATATCGATATCCCCGTGCAGCACTGCGATGCGCGCATCCTTAAGGCCATGCGTCGCTCCGGTTCGCGCCAGGAGCTCGAGGATCTGTTCCGCGACCTGCGCGAGCGAATCCCCGGCATCGTGATTCGCTCCACGGCCATGGTGGGTTTCCCGACCGAGACCGACGACGAGTTCCGCGATCTTATCGACTTTATGGACACCGTGGGTTTCGACTACACGAGCGTCTTTGCCTACTCGCGTGAGGAGGGCAGCCTGGCCGCCAAGATGGAGGGCCAGGTCGATGAGGAGGTCAAGCTCGAGCGCGCCCAGGAGGCTATGGAC
>CAJMPE010000183.1 GCA_905215275.1 uncultured bacterium
CCCCGCAACGGCCGCGACAACGCCACCGATAATAAAGCGGCGGCGGGTCATGGCATCGCGACGGGCCTGCTCCAAAAGCGCTCGGGCACGGTCACCAGCGACGTCGACCTTAAGGTGCGCGCCGGCATCGATGTTGATGGGCTGGTTCGAGAGCCCCGGCGCGCTTGCGGCCGATTCGCCCAGGTCGGGAGCGAATGCCAATAGACCCTCGTAGAATTCGCGCTCGCTGGGGCGCGATGCCTGGTCGGTCACGAGGCAGGACATGATGAGGTCGGCAAACGCCTGGTCGTCACCCTTGTGGGCGACGAGCGGCTCGGGCTCGTTTTGCGTTTTGAGCAGATAGTACGAGCTGACTTCATGCGCTTGATGCCTAGCCGCCCTAAAGGGGGTGTGACCGCTGTAGAGCTCGTAGAGAATGCTCGCGATGGCGTACACGTCGACGGAGGGAGAGCGACGCAGCTCGGCAACGTTGGGGATATCGCGAGTGAGCATTTCGGGCGCGGCGTATGCCGGCGTGGCATAGCGCCAAATGTCGGCGCGCTGCGTGAGCGTGTCGCTGCCCAGGGCCGGGACCGAGGAGCCCATATCGACCAGACACGGCTTAAACGCCAGAGCCTGCACCTGCTCGTCGATGCCAAGCTCGTTGGTGCGGAACATGATGTTCGCGGGCGACAGGTCGCGGTGTACAAGCGGCGTCTCGAGGTTTTGGGTCGACAGCAGCGTACCCAGGACAGCGCAGCCTACCGATGCGGTGGCGGCACAAGTCACGCCCTCGCCGTCGTGCGGCAGCATGCTGGCTGCTTTGTCGAGCGACGTACCCTCGATCCACTCCATAAGGATGAGCGGTTCGCCCTGGCACGTGCCATAGCCGTAGACGTGGGGAAAACCACGCAAGTGTGACACACGGCAGAGGTTTCGGTATTCCTCAAAAAGCGCGGCGGTGTTTGCCAGATGCATGGCGGATTCGTCTGCCGTACGCGACGGGGTATTGGTTCCCAGCGCACGCATGAGCGTGTTGTCCGCGAGCACTTTGACGGCGAATCGTTCGTTTGAGGTGTTATGCGCCTGCAGCACAAGGCCCGTGTTGCCGTGCGAGGAACGGTCGGCTTTGACGATGAGTGTCATAAAGCGGCGCTTGGCGAGCTCCTCGTCGGCGGGATTGACGGGGGCGGCGGTATCGAACGATTCGAGCTGAAAGAGAACCGTCGTTGAGTCGGGCTGCGGAGTGGTATCTGCCATGGTGACCTTACCTTGCGGTGTCGCGGGCGCGGGCGCACCGCTTCTTACCAGATAGACGTTGTGCCCGGTACGCCACGTACGGCGCCGGGCACAATGCTAAATTGCGAGTTTCATAACCAAAAAACGGGTCGTGGCACCCAGACAAATGGTGTCGCTGTGCCACAGGGGAACGGGCGGGTATTCGACGCCGGGTCTGCGTGTATGGCGCGGCGGCTCGACCACGCGCTGGGACATATCCGCGCCCGAGATGAGCACGGTGCCGTTGGTGGAGCCCAGGCCCTGCACGTACCAGTAACCGTCCTTGGCAAAAACGCGTGCATGTCGGCGCGAGACATCGCGGTCGACATCGGTGATAGCACCGGTGCCCGTGGCGAGCGAACCGATTACGGTGCCGCCTTCGCCCTCGTTGAGCGGGTACAGCGGAGGCTTTGCGGCGTTACCCACAATGCGGATGAGGCCCAGGCGCTCGGCATGCTTGACCTCGGGCTCGACGGCGGCGGTAAAGCCTTCGCCCACGCTGAGCTCGGTGGTGGAGAAGTGCCCGCCCATCTTGTCGGCGATAAGCGTCTCGGTCACCTGTACGGCGGCTTGGGGGTCGCACAGGCAACCGCACGCCACAAACAGCGTGACCAGCGGTAGTGCACAATCGGCGGCCGTGGTGCCGGGCGCGGCGATGCGATCGCAGGCGTTGCGGTAGATGCGGTCGTCGAGTCCATAGGCGCTCAGTGACTCGCGCATGGCGTCGGCAGCCTCGCCGCTATAGTGCTCTGCCACCATGGCACGAGCCATCTCGCTGCCACCGAGGTTGGAGATCAGACGAGCGGTGATGTTTTGGGCCGTCTGGGTGATATCGGCAAACAGCTCGGGGCGCGGACGCTCGACGGGGGCGTGAACAACCTCGCGCGATAGGAACGTTCGCTCGTCCACGCGGTCGCGTGGTGCTTTGCCACCGGCCATAGGGGTGGAGCGCAGCAGCATCCAGGCGGTATCACGATTGGTGATTCCGCCGAACTTGCGCAGATCGTCGAACATGACGGAGCGCGGTGTCTCTCGATCCATTGGTCCCCTCCTTGCGGTTGCAGCACACAGGCCGAACTGGCATGCAGTTTGACAGTTCAATCTACTATATCCGATTGGACGGACTAAAACATGCACGTCAACGCCGTCTTTACATTGCTATAAACGGGCTAGGGCGCTGGCGCTAGATAATCGCGTCGAATTTGGGCATAACGCGCCAGTCGCCAGCGTCGTCGAGCACGCCCCATTTGCCGCTGTCGTTGTCCTGCACGGGCAAAAAGACGTCGGTGGAGGTGTAGAAGATGTCGCCCATGGCACGGAACTTGGGCTCGACTTGCCAAGCGCCGCTCACCGTCGAGCAGCCCCAAAGGCCGGTCGCCTGGTCCTTGACGGGTGCCCAGCCGTTGGCGAACTCGTGCGCCTCGGCAAAGGTGGCAGAGAATGCGCGCGTACCGTCGGGCAGAATATAGCCCCACGAGCCGTCATCGAACTGTACGGCGGCGCGATTGCTGGCAAAGCGGCGTGCGGATTTAAACTGCGGCTCGATCTTCCACTGTCCATAGCCGTTGATGTAGCCCCAGGTGGTGCCGTCCTGCGTCGCTGGCCCCAGGCCGTTTGCCGAATCCCAGCCGCCCAGGCCCCTAAAGGTCGGCGGCACGTCGTTGCGCTTGCCGGTCTTGATGTAGATGTAGCCCCAGCTGTCCTCTTCGTTGCTGGAGCGGTAGGGGACAAAGTTGCCCAGCACCATATCGCCCATGGCGTAGTACTTGGCCTCGACGATCCACTTTCCCTGGCGGTTGAGCACGCCCCAAAAACTGGTCTGCGCATCTTGGGCGACAGCACCGTAGTCGTTAAAGGGCCGGGTGTCCGAGAACTGCGGCTCGATGGCCCAATTGCCGTCCTGGTCGATATAGCCCCACATGCCGGTGGTGGAATCGAGCGCGGCGGCAAGCCCGGCACCGTAAAGCCGCATATCGCTGTAAGTCGGTTTGACCTTCCAGGCGCCGGTGTCGTCAATCAGACCCCACTTGCCATCGCTTTGGGCGGCATAGCGCATCTCCACGCTGATGGTGTTAGACGACGTTGCGGAGGTGTCGGAGCTGTCTGAAGCGTCGGAGTCGCTGTCTTTTTTACTTTTGGACGAGCTGTCGTCGCTTTTGGCGTCTGCCGCAACCGCGGTGTCATTGCCGTTGTGTAGGTTCCGCGACAGCAGGTAGGCGCCGCCACCGACAAGTGCCGTAAAGGCGAGGCCCCCTGCTGCGAGAAAAGCGCGGCGCGAGACGGACGTTGCCGCCACGGCCGTCGTGGTGGCTGCGGACGCTGTCGAGGAAAGGCCGGCAGGGGCGACGGAACCAGCGGAGCCGGCGG
>CAJMPE010000184.1 GCA_905215275.1 uncultured bacterium
CAGGGCATCGAGCGTCGCATCGCCCAGCTCGGCCAGCCACGCGTTAACGGCACGGCTGCGGATATGCGTCTGTGCCACCGAGTCGATCGCCGAATCGGGAATACGTTCGAGCATGGAGTCGGACGCATCGGCGAGCGACTCATTGATGCGGTCGGCAAGGTCGGCGCGCACGCGCTCCAGCTGATCGGACAGACGCCGCCAGCTCGCCAACGAGCACACCGCGTCGACCATCATCGCGACCGCGACGATAAAGGCGGACAACCGCACAATCAGCACCGGCAGATGGCCAAGCAGCCCCAGCAATGCCGGCTCCACTAAACGGCAAATGCACAGCGCACCCAGGCCAAACGCGCAGGCCCAGTACAGGCAGATGCGCCCGTGCAGGTTAAACGGCAGGTGCGAATAGTCCCAAAAGCGAGCGCCCGTTGTTTTTTCCAACAGCACGCCCACGCTGTACTCAATCACGCTGCATACGAGCGCTGCAGCGACAAACTGGCTCGACGCATCCGGAATCCCGCGCAGCAAAAGCCAGCAGGCAATGCCGCCCACACCATAGATAGGACAACACGGCCCCAGCAAAAAGCCACTGTTGGCGAAGCGTCCGTGGTTGAGCATGGCGCATACTGTCGACTCCCACGCCCAGCCGCAAAACCCGTAAAAGACAAACGAGAGCACCAGTGCCGAGAGCGGGCAGGCGGCAAGCGTCGCGCCGCCAAACGCCATATCAATCGCGGTTTCCACCGTCTACCCTCTCCTCTTTTCGCTCGATGCTTTACTCACGTCATCGTCCGCCTCGTCCTTGCGCGGCAGGCGGCCGGCAACCGTCTCGCGCAGAGCACACCATTTATCTGCAAGGCATACAATCCAAGCTTCACGACACGTCGGCGGCACTGGCACCAGCGGAAACATATGCCGCACGATAATATTCCGTTCGCGCGGCGTCAGCTCAAAATCTTCCTCCGCACGTGCCAGGGCAAAAAACGGGTGGCGAAAGCCATGCAGCCGATGGCTTGGGTCGGGATCGTGCCAGTCATAGAGAAAGTAATCGTGCAGCAGGGCCCCGCGCAGCAACGAGGCGCGGTCAACCGAGACACCGACGCGGCCCAAGCGCTCGGCAAAGGACAGACTCGCCTGCGCTACCGAGGTCACATGCGTATACACCGTCACATCGCCATGCTGGATAAACTCGCGCGTCAGGTCCAGACGGCCCGCCTGTGCCAGTTGACGGGCAGCATGGTCCACTTCGCACGCGATTTTCTCGGCACGAACGACATCGGACATGCTACCTCCCTCCAGCGACTCACGGCGACAAGCCACGGCCTGTGCACAATAGATAAAAACATCATGGAACACATCAGTATGGCATCGGACAAAACGTTTTGCCCCGCCAGTTGGCGAATTACCGCGCCGCCGTCACATATCAAACGCCAAAATGTGCGAGACTGTTTTGTGCAATTGTGCCGGCCGAGGGAGCGCCGGTGCTCGATTCGCATGGAGTAACCCACAACGATGCTGCTTACGCAAACGACAACGCCCGAGGACGTCAAGGCTCTCGACCGCGCCGAGCTTCCGCTGCTCTGCGGCGAGATTCGCCACGCCATCCTCGAAAGTTCCGCCGCTGTCGGCGGACACGTTGCCCCCAACCTGGGCGTCGTTGAGCTTACGGTCGCGCTCCATCGCGTGTTTAACTCCCCCACCGACAAAATTGTCTTTGACGTTTCACACCAGACCTACGCCCACAAGGCACTGACTGGGCGCGCGTACACTTATATCGATCCGGAGCGTTATGGTGAGGCTTCTGGCTTTGCCAATCCCGACGAGTCCGAGCACGACCTGTTCGCCATGGGCCACACCTCCACATCGGTGAGCCTGGGCTGCGGCTTGGCACACGCCCGCGATCTGGCAGGCGACAGCTACAACGTCATTACCATCATTGGCGACGGCTCGCTTTCGGGCGGCTTGGCGTTTGAGGGCTTTAACAATGCCGCCGAACTCGATAGCAACCTGATCATCATCGTCAACGATAACGACCAGTCCATTGCCGAAAACCATGGCGGCTTGTATCGCAATCTGGCCGAGCTGCGCGCCAGCAACGGCACCTGTGAGCGCAACGTTTTCCGCGCGATGGGGCTCGACTACCGCTACCTGAACGCCGGCAACGACGTGTTGGCCCTGGTCGACACGCTGCAGGAGCTGCGCGACATCGACCACCCCATCGTGCTGCACGTCTCCACTGCCAAGGGCAAGGGTTTTGAGCCGGCCCAAAACGACCCCGAGCGCTGGCATCACGTAGGCCCCTTTGACATGGCGACTGGGCGCAAGCTCTGCCCGGGCCATCCGAGCGAGCCTGCGCCGCGCACCTATGCCGACATTACGGGCGAGGCGCTCAGCGCCGCCATCGAGCGCGATCCGCAAGTCGTGGGCATCACGGCCGCCACGCCCTACATCATGGGCTTTACACCCGAGCTTCGCGCTGCCGCCGGCAAACAGTTCGTCGATGTGGGCATTGCCGAGGAGCACGCCGTGACCTTTGCCACCGCGCTTGCACGCTCGGGCGCCAAGCCGGTCTTTGGCGTGTACGGCACGTTTTTGCAGCGCGCCTACGACGAACTGTGGCATGACCTGTGCCTCAACGATGCCCCCGCAACCATCCTGGTGTTTGGTGCGTCGATCTTTGGCACCACGTCCGAGACTCACCTTTCGTTCTTTGATATTTCCATGCTGGGCGGACTTCCCAACATGCACTACTTGGCGCCGGCCTGCATGGAGGAATACCTGTCCATGCTGAGCTGGTCGCTCGACCACCGCGAGCATCCCGTGGCGATCCGCGTACCGGGCATCGGCCTGGTTAGCCGCCCCGATCTGGCGCCTGCCGAGGACACCGACTACAGCGCCGTTCGCTACAACGTGGTGCGTCAGGGCCGCGACGTTGCCGTGCTCGCGCTTGGCGATTTCTTTGAGCTAGGCGAGCGCGTGGCAAACCGCTTGGCCGCCGAGTACGGCATCGAGGCCACGCTCGTCAACCCGCGCTTTGCAACCGAGCTTGACCGCGAATTCCTCGACAACCTTGCCGCCGAGCATCGCGTCGTCGTCACCCTCGAGGACGGCATCTTGGACGGCGGCTGGGGCGAGCGCGTGGCGTGTTACCTGGCCTGCACGCCCGTGCGTACGCGCACCTTCGGCATCGCCAAGGGCTTCCCCGACCGCTACGATCCCAACGAGCTGCTCGCTCAGAACGGCATGACGGTCGAGAACATGGCCGCCGAAGCCGTAAGGCTACTCAACGAGTAAGAAAACCTCCGCAAGGGAAGCATCCCTGCGGAGGTTTATATTTTCGCGACACGATTATCTCAATCTGTAACATCTAGGGCCCGAATTCCCGTCTAACTGTTACAGATTGAGACAAAACAGCAAGTCATGGTCGGTGCGAAAAACGAATAACTGTTCATACGCGATCTCCTTACTTATATATGTGTCGCGTTGCCGCCATTATAGCGACCGCTGTGAGCGATCATGCCGTCTGCAAAACGCTATTTCAGCAGCAATAATCGACGTTTGCCCAGATAAAACCTGCCAAAATAAACCTGTCC
>CAJMPE010000185.1 GCA_905215275.1 uncultured bacterium
GCCGAGGCGGTCTTGAGCGCCAGATCGTGCTCCACTTCGTCGCACTTGGACACCAGATACTGTACGTATTCCTCGTTGGATTCGGCGGTGAGTGCCGTCAGCATGCGCTGAGCATCCCAGTTGGCCGGATCGAGCGCGGCTGCCTCGCGGAGCATGTTCTCGGCGGCTGCCTCTTCCTGCTCGGCTTGGGCATCGTCGGGGATAAAGGGAATGCGGTAGTCGACAGCCTCGACCACCTTGGCAATGAGGTGCCCGGCGCGGTCGCGGTCGTGCACGATGAGCGGTGCGGGGTTGCGGGTGAATTGCTCCATCAGACGCTCGACGGCGGGGCCGTCGGTGAGTGGAATATTGTCGCGGCGCAAGGCCTCAAGAACGAGGCGATGGCAATCCTCTTGAATGGGGTCGAATGCCATGGGGCCTCCTTTGCTGCGGTTAGGGTTCAAATCATCTCTATATAAGGTTCTAGTTTACCCGCATGTGGCACACCGGGGGTGCCGCACTTGGACTTGCACCTTTGCACCACGAAGACGGATGTCGCACAAATGTCGGCACCTTGGACGACCGAGTGGTATCACAGTGCCGTAAACGGTCGATTTTTGGCGGCGAACGGGGCACATTTTGGAGGGGCACGGCCCTGTCCGGGATATGTGGTCAACCCTGATAAAACGTTTGCCCAGCTTGGGAGTATGAATGCCCCACAAGGGTCTTTAGGGATAGAAAAAACGTTTCATCATTGTCGGCTTTAGGTGAATAACTGACCAACCAGAACGGTAAAATAATGTTTGTCTGAGCGTTGAGACGTTTGGACATCGCGCATTGTCGTCGCCGGCAACGCGCAAACCGGTCCTAACGGAGCCAATTGGGTGCTCCGTTATATACGCAAGTCTAAGAGGGGCTTGTTTAGGAGGCACAGTATGGGACGTTTTACCAATCCTCGCGATCTGTACTTTGGTGAGGGCGCTCGCCACGAGGTGAAGAACCTCAAGGGCAAGAAGGCCATCATCGTTTCTGGCGGCAGCTCTATGCGCCGCGGCGGGTTCCTGCAGGACGTTGAGGCCGACCTTAAGGAAGGCGGTTTCGAGGTCAAGCTGTTCGAGGGCGTCGAGTCCGACCCGTCCATCGAGACGGTCATGAAGGGCGCCGAGGCCATGCGCGAGTTCGAGCCCGACTGGATTATCGCCATCGGCGGCGGTTCGCCCATCGATGCCGCTAAGGCCATGTGGGTCTTCTACGAGTATCCCGAGGAGTCCTTCGATAACATCATCCAGCCGTTCAGCTTCCCCGAGCTGCGTCAGAAGGCTCACTTCTGCGCCATCTCCTCTACCTCCGGCACCGCTACCGAGGTCACTGCCTTCTCCGTCATCACCGACTACGCCAAGGGCATCAAGTACCCGCTGGCCGACTTCAACATCACTCCCGATGTCGCCATCGTCGACCCCGAGCTCACCTACACCATGCCCGCCAAGCTGTGCGCTCATACCGGCATGGACGCTCTGACCCACTGCATGGAGGCCTACGTTTCCACCTGCGCCTCTATGTTCACCGACGCCAACGCTCTGCACGGCATCCGCGAGATCGTCGAGTGGCTGCCCAAGTCCTATGCTGGCGACCATGAGGCCCGTCAGCACATGCACGAGGCTCAGTGCATCGCCGGTATCGCCTTCTCCTCGGGCCTGCTCGGCATCGTTCACTCCATGGCTCACAAGACCGGTGCAGCCTTTGAGAACGGTCACATCATCCACGGTGCTGCTAACGCCATGTACCTGGGCAAGGTCATCCAGTGGAACTCCAAGGACCCGCGTGCTGCCGAGCGTTATGCATACGTGGCCAAGGAGATCCTGCACCTTCCCGGCGAGACCAACGAGGAGCTCATCGCCGCGCTCGTCCAGAAGATTCGCGACCTCAACGACCAGCTCAACATTCCGCAGTCCATCAAGGATTACGCGAATGGTGGCGTGAAGGTCGACGCCGAGAACCCGCAGATGGTTTCCGAGGAGGAGTTCCTCGCCAAGCTGCCCGAGATCGCCGCGAACGCCGAGCAGGACGCCTGCACGCCCGAGAACCCGCGTGAGACCAAGGCTGCCGACTTCGAGAAGATTCTCAAGGCCTGCTACTACGACACCGACATCGATTTCTAATCGACTCTTGTTATCGTAACGAGGGGCTCCGCACGTATCTGTACGGAGCCCCTTTCTTTTTTCTTTTAGAGAATGGGATAGTTATGGCTGCAATTTTCAATAGCCCCAGCAAGTACATCCAGGGTCCGGACGAGCTCGCCAAGCTCGGCTCCTATGTCGAGCCGCTTGGCGCTAAGGCCCTCGTCATCGTGACGCCTTCGGGCAAGAAACGCGTCGGTGCCAAGATCGAGGGCGGCTTTGCCGAGGCCAAGGCCGAGCTGCTGTTTGAGGACTTTAACGGCGAGTGCTCCAAGGGCGAGGTCGATCGCCTGGTTGCGCTCGCTCGCGACAACGGTTGCGACATCATCGTCGGTGTCGGTGGCGGTAAGATTCTCGACACCGCGAAGGCCGTTGCCTATTACCTGGAATCCCCGGTTATCATTTGCCCCACCATCGCTTCGACCGATGCACCGTGCTCGGCACTTTCGGTGCTCTACACCGATGACGGCCAGTTCGATAAATATCTCTTCCTTAAGGCAAACCCCAACATTGTCCTGATGGATACGACGGTCATCGCGGCGAGCCCGGTGCGCCTGACGGTTTCCGGTATGGGCGATGCGCTCGCAACCTACTTTGAGGCCCAGGCGACGCATGATGCCGACGGCGGCACCTGTGCTGGCGGCAAGGGCGGTATGGCTGGTCTGGCGCTCGCCAAGCTCTGCTATGAGACGCTTATGGCCGATGGCGTCAAGGCCAAGGTTGCGCTGGAGAAGGGTGCGCTCACGCCTGCCGTGGAGCACATCATCGAGGCAAATACGCTGCTCTCCGGCATTGGCTTTGAGAGCTCGGGCCTCGCTGCTGCTCATGCCATCCACAATGGCCTGACGATGCTGCCCGAGTGCCACAGCATGTATCACGGCGAGAAGGTCGCCTTTGGCACTATCGTTCAGCTGGTACTCGAGGATGCTTCGACTGAGAAACTTGAGGAAGTCTTGGGCTTCTGCATTGAGCTGGGCCTGCCAGTCACGATGAAGGAGCTTGGCGTTGCCGAGGTTACGCGCGAGAAGGCCATGGTCGTTGCCGAGGCCGCGTGCGCGCCCGAGGACACCATGTGCAACATGCCCTTTGAGGTGACGCCCGAGATGGTCGCAAACGCCATCCTGGGTGCCGACGCGCTGGGCCACTACTATCTCATGGATGAGTAAATCAAGCTAAGGAAGGGGCAAAGCCAGCAGATGGCTTTGCCCCTTTTTGCTATGACGCAAAGGGGTCAGGTTAGTTGAACCAAAGAAGGCGGGGTAGGCCTGCGATGAGGTTTTTGCCCCGCTCTCGTTTGACTACAGCTCGCAAACGTTTTGCGCGCGACCCTCGACGTAGGCGACGACGTTGTCGAACTCAATCTTGGCGCGGCGCTGCATGCCCTCGTGCGTAAGGAAGCCTACATGTGGCGTGAAGGTGCAGTTCTTGGCGTT
>CAJMPE010000186.1 GCA_905215275.1 uncultured bacterium
GGGCCTTTTTGTGCGGAAAAACCACCACAAAGGTGCCTGTCCCCTTTGTGGTGGTTTTGGCAGGTTAGCGGAGCTTGCTGGTCTCGAAGTACTTGGGATATTGGTCCAGGACCTCGGTCTGGTTGCGGAACATCATATGCAGGTGCTTGCTGACCAAAAAGCTCGCCTCGATGGGGTCGCGGCCGGCGATGGCGCGGCGGATTTGCTTGTGCTCGTTAACAATCTCCTGATTGTCGAGCGTCTGCGTGGCGGCGCGCAGCCAGCGGAAGCGCTCCAGGTCGGCATTGGTCTCTTCGAGCCACGACCATACGGTGCTGCGGCATGCGATGCTAAAGATCATGCGGTGCATGAGGTTGTCGCTTAAAAAGAAGCCGATGCGATCCTCCTCGGCCATGGTCTTTTCCTGCAGTGCGATGGCTCGGTCGAGCTGCTCGATGCCTGCCGAGGTGGCACGGGCGCAGCACTCCACAATCACCTGCTTTTCCAGGTGCTCGCGAATGTAGCAGGCGCTCTCGGCAAGAGTGAGGTTGATGGGCGAGACATAGGTGCCGCTTTGGGGCACGGTGCGCACCAGGCCCTCTTGCGCCAGACGCACCAGCGCCTCGCGCACAGGGGTGCGCCCCATATCCAGGTCGTCGCAAAGCTGCTTGACGCCCAGCTTTTCGCCCGGCTTGTAGTCCAGGTAGACGATTTTGCGTCGAATGGTGTGGTAGGACTGATCCTGTAGGCTCGTTTCCTGCTCGCCGACGTGCATCGATTCTTCCATAGTGCCTCGCAACCGTTCTATCACACTCATATATCAGCTGTTAATTATGCCGCGAATCAGCTCTCCGTGGTGGGTAATTCGGCTGTTGCCCAAGAACTATTGCGGCATCTTAGTCTGTATTTGCGCAGGGCTGTGCTCAATGTTGCCGTATCATAGGCCGTCGCAAACGTGAAATAGAAAGAAGGAATCCCATATGCAACTGGCGAATATCGTACGCGAACGCTGGAAGGGCGTCTTGTTCTGCCTGATCGTCGCCATCCCCGCGACGTTACTCGGCAAACAGATTGAGGTGGTCGGCGGTCCGGTGTTTGCCATCCTCTTTGGCATGGTCCTGGCACTCGTCTTTCCCAAGAATCGTCGCGAACAGCTCGCCGCCGGTGTCTCCTATACGTCTAAAAAAGTCTTGCAGTACGCGGTAATCTTGCTTGGCTTTGGCATGAACCTCTCGCAGATTCTGTCCAAAGGCGCTCAGTCGCTGCCGATTATCGTGGCGACGATCTCGACCTCGCTTGTCATCGCCTTCGTGCTCTGCCGCGTTATGAACGTGCCGGGCAAGATCGCGACGCTTGTGGGTGTGGGTTCGTCGATCTGCGGCGGTTCTGCCATCGCCGCGACCGCACCCGTCATCGACGCCGACGATCGCGAGATTGCCCAGGCTATTTCGGTCATCTTCCTGTTTAACGTTATCGCGGCGCTCGTGTTTCCGACGCTCGGCGGCATGCTCGGGCTGACCAACGAGGGCTTTGGCCTGTTTGCCGGCACCGCCATCAACGACACCTCGTCGGTAACGGCTGCGGCGAGCGCCTGGGACAGTATGCATCCCGGCGCCAATGTGCTCGAAAGCGCCACGGTGGTCAAGCTCACCAGGACGCTGGCCATTATTCCCATTACGTTGGTTCTTGCGTGCTGGCAGATGCATCTGGCGCGCAAGGCCGGCGGCGACGCCAAAAGCACGTTCTCGCTTAAACGCGCGTTTCCCATGTTCGTGCTGTTCTTTGTGCTGGCGAGCGTAATCACCACGGTGCTTCAGCTTCCTGCATCCATTACGGCACCCATCAAGGAGCTGTCGAAATTCTTTATCGTGATGGCCATGGCGGCTATTGGCTTTAATACCGATATCGTCGAGCTGGTCAAAAAGGGCGGCAAGCCCATCGCATTGGGCTTTTGCTGCTGGATTGGCATTGCTTGCATGAGTTTGGGAATGCAGCACGTGCTGGGAATCTGGTAGAGAGTAGCTTATTTGCGTGCTGCGTGCTGGCGAGCGCATGTCCGCGGTGGAGCGATAGGAGCTCTTGCGGGTATGGCTTGTCCGCAGGTTTATAAGTCCCGAAGAGCTCTTATCGCCCCGCCAGGATGGCGATGCGGGGCAACTCATATACTCGCAGGACGGCGGCTTCTGCCCTATAGTGTTTGGTGAGCAATATCGTTCAATTTTGAAACACTCTCCCGCGCGGCCGTCGCCGGCGGCGTGGCGCCGAGGACGGGGCGCAATATGAACAGTGACGCCAAGCTACAAATCTTGATCGAGGCCTTGGCTGCTGCCGGGGCCTCGGCGTTGGCAATCGATGGGCATGGACGCGTGGCGATTTCGACCATGGATGATGTCGCACTCGAGCAAGATGTCGCGGCATTTGTCGCCGAGCGCCTGGGGCGCGTGGGCAGCGGCACGCGCCTGGTGATGGGGCATGCGGGAGGGCGCTTGAGCCTCACGGTGCGTCCGGTCGCCAAGGAATACGGCGCGCTTTGGGTGGTCGTGGTCCGCGAGGTGCACGGTGCGGCGGCGCACGCGGGTATTGAGTGGCTTAATGCAGATGAGGTCGAGGCGCGCTACGAGGCAAGCGCGTACGGCATTGTCGAGGGTGCCGCCGCGGTCGCTGGCCCCGTCTGCGAAAGCTATGCCCGCGGCGTGCCCCTCATGTTGGAGGGCGAGCTGGGTGCTGGCCAGGCAGAGATTGCAAAACGCCTCTATCTGGATGGGCCTTATGCTGACGAACCCTTTGTGTCCGTGGCACTTGACGAGCTCACAGATCGCGGCTGGCGCCATCTGCTCAAAAGCTCGGAATCGCCGCTGTTCCAGGCAAGGCTGACCCTTTGTATTGGCGGCTGGCATGTACTTTCGCCGCATCGTCTGCGCGAGCTTGTCTCCACGATGACCGACACGGCGCTGGGCGCGCGTTGCCATGTGGTTCTGACGGCAAACGATATGCCGGGCGGTGGCGAAAGTGATCAGGCCGCTTTTGTAACCGAGCGCTTGGCGTGCGCAGTAAGTGTGGCGCCTGCGATTGCCGAGCAGGGTGGCGCATCGAAAAAGGTTGCGCAGTATTTGTCATATCTGTCAGATGTCTTTGGAACTGCCGCTCCGAGTATGTCCGAGGAGGCTGCCTCGACGCTCAACGGCTATCGCTGGCCACGCAACTATCTGCAGCTTCGCGAGGTCTCGGAACGACTCTATATATTAGTAGGGTCGGGTGTGGCGGGGCGCGCTGCGGCGGAGGAGGTGCTCGCCCAGGAGGACGTCATCAAAACCGCAACCTTTGGCGCTCCGACGCTCGACAGCGACCTGTATATCCTGCGACCACTGGCCGATACCGAACGCGACATCGCGCGGCTGGTCGTGGGCTACCTTCAGGGCAACCGGACCCGCGCCGCCGAAGTGCTGGGAATAAGCCGCACGACCCTGTGGCGCTTGTTGAAGGACGACGACCGCTGAGCGAGGCGCCCGTGACCGCGTGCGGCGCGTGTGCTACAGTCCAAAGCAGTAATGTTTCGATTGTGTTACGGCGTGCGGGGG
>CAJMPE010000187.1 GCA_905215275.1 uncultured bacterium
GCCGGCGAGCATCCGTTCGCTATCGCGATCGGCAAAGCCCAGCGTCGCGGCATCCACCATAGCGACCACCCCTCCGGCACCCGCAAGTTCGCGGGCACGGCGCACAATATCACACCCCGGCTCCACAGCCATCGGCTCTGCCACCAGGATGCGGCCCGCCCCCAGCGGCAATCGACCGGGAATGGTGACCCAATCGGCAACTAACCCCTCGCGCGCCGCCGGGGCCTTGAATGACAGCATGCCAAACTCCACGCGCGCATCGATTCCCGCCGGCAGCGTGACCGAACCCGAGCCCTCGGCGACACAGGCGAGCACGCGCTCCACATGCCGCATCTCCGGGCGAGCGTCGGGGTCGATACGCTTAATTGCCAGTCGCACCATGCGCCGAGCAATCACCACCTCGGCCGCGGCCAGTCGGCGAGCGTCGAGGACCAGTGCGCCCACCGCCTCCTTACGCAGGCAGCTTCGAAACGCCTGTGCGGAAAGCTGGGAAAGAAAGGCATCCTCATCGCCTAAGATCTCGCAGGCGGCGCCAATCGTCTTGCAGACGCTCGCGTTGCGCTGCGCCACCACCGGCATCACTCGATGGCGCACGTAGTTACGCAAGTACGACACGTCCTCGTTGCTCTCGTCCTCTCGCCACGGCTGACCATGCACCTGCAGATAGCCCACGAGCTCATCATGAGTCAGGTCGAGCAAGGGACGCACCACGATGTTCCTCCGGCGAGGAATGCTCGATAGGCCAGCGGGGCCCGAACCCTTAATCGCGTTCATCAAAAACGTTTCCGCCCGATCAGAAGACGTGTGCGCAGTGCAGATACGAGCCGCCGTTCGCGGTGCCCCCGTCTGGGCGCAGAGCTCACGAACATACCTCCGCGCCGCGGCATAGCGCACTTCGCGGGCAGCCGCCTCGATATTGCCCGATTCATCATTAAAATAGGCATGCTCAACACACAGCGGCAAGCCATATTGTGCGCATAGGCCGCGCACAAAGGCCTCGTCGCCATCGGATGCCTCACCGCGCAGATGATGGTTCACATGCAGCACGTGCAGTCGCTCGCGCGCGATGGGAGCTACACCACGCCCATCCTGAATATCCAACTTTGATGTGCACGCCATAAGGAGCAAAGCCGTCGAGTCCGCACCACCTGATACCATGAGCACCACGGGGGCAGCCGTCTGCCGCGTTGCCAGAGCTTTATCATCAGCCCACGATGCGGCATGGTGTCCATAATGCTGAGATACCGTTGGCATTTGCTTCCTCCTCTATTCGTTCGCACCCATTGTATCCTTTGGAATCTTATGTCTCGTCTGCACCTTCATATCCTTGGCAGCGGCTCAAAAGGCAACTGCGCGCTCATCGAAGGCCCCCGGGGGCTCATCATGATTGACGACGGTTTTTCTCGCCGCGAGACATTAAAGCGCATGGCAGAACTGGGGCTCTCGGCAGACAACGTCTCGGCTCTTCTCATTACTCATGAGCATAGCGATCACATCAAGGGTCTCGATGTCTGGTGCAAGCACTGGCACGGCCCCCTCTTTGCCAGCAGGGGCACACTTTCGAACAAAGAAAATCTTTCGCATCTGCCTGTCGAGGAATTCGATCCCGGTGACACCCTATCCATTGCCGGCATCCACGTGCAAACCTACTCAACATCACACGATGTCATCAATCCTGTCGGCTATCGATTCAATGCTCTCGATGATTCCATCGGCTTTGCCACCGACACCGGAGAGCTATCGAGCCAAGCCATGAACACCCTAAAAGATTGTCGAGTCCTCGCGCTCGAAAGCAACCACGATGTGGCCATGCTGCGCGAGGGAGAATATCCCCGCTTTCTTCAGGAGCGTATCCTGTCTGCAAGGGGACACCTCTCCAACGACCAAGCCGCCGAAGCCGCGCGCGAACTTGTTACCGATCGCACCGAACAGCTCATTGCCATGCATATCAGCCAAGATAACAATCGTCCGAGCCTTACCGTCAAAAGCTATGCCAAAGCACTAGCCGCAACCCTGGATGACGAGGTCGGCAGCTCCGCCACCCTTCTCCAAGGATCGCGAAAACTCTCGATACGCCCCGCAAGCCAGTATCGGCCAGCAACCATTCAATAGGCTTTCCTAGACAGCAAAAGGGGCCGGGAATCGCTTCCCAGCCCCTTTTGTTATCTTTTAATAGCTCAGAACACCAACGAAGTTAGTCGATGGAGATCTTCGTAACGTTCTTCTTCTCGACGATCTTGGGAACCGTAACGGTCAGGATGCCGTCAGCGTACTTAGCCGAGAGGCCCTCGCTCGAAGCGTCCTTAAGATACACGCCACGGGTCGCGCTGTACGAGTTGAACTCCTTCTGCAGGAAGTTCTTGCCCTCGTTCTCCTCGTCTTCCTCGACATTCACGCTAATAGACAGACGGCCCTCGTTAAGCTCGACATCGATATCGTCCTTGGCGACGCCGGTCAGATACGCCTTGACCTCATAGCCATCGCCCTTATCCTCAACGTCAACGGGGAACGCCTTAGAGGCAATCGAGTTGTTCGCTAGGTCGCTCATATCATCAAACAGATCGAACAGCGAGCTTGCAGAGGGACGAACGCCAAAAACCGAACGATAAGGAACCATGCTTGCCATGTTTACCACTCCTTTATAGGACTGCCGAGTCATCTTTTAGGTGACTGGGACTTCTTTTGACGCTCTTATATATGCCCACCCGGTGCTTATATATACATCGACTATAAAGTTTTTTGAGTCCAGTACTATAAGCATATCTAAGTGCGTTTGACTCAGGTTTTAGGAAGGTTAAGGTTCTTTGAACCTGAGCTTAAATAACGAGTATGTCCACAGCTACAAATAACAAGGGGCTTACAATGAGCGCGTACACGTTGTTGGCAACGAGCTAAAGGGCATCATGGACGACCAAAACCAGAACAATATGTTTATGCCGACGCAGGGGGAAGAAACTTCCACGCAGCCGCCACGGTTCCATCGCCCCCACATCTCGCAAGAGCCCATTAATGATGCAGAGCCCGAGTATGTGACGAGAAATCGCTATCAAACGCTCGAGGATGCCCAAACGGGACGTAAGCACATGGGCGTCGCATCGAGCGATCCCGTATATCTGAAAGATGCACCGTTATCAAAAAACAGCGCGATCAATGACGACCCGACGAAAACGCCCAAAACTCGACAGCAAAGAGGTCCTCGACCTAAGCAAACCTTAACGCATTCGGCTCGTTATCTCGAGACGCCAAAACAAGGAAAATCAATCTTCGTTTCGTCAAGTAAACGACGCAAGCAGCATCGACTGACAATCCTACTTTTGATCATTGTGGTCATAGCAGTTGCACTTGTGATTCGATTTATTGTCTTTAAATAAAAGCTCATTACCCATAAGCCCAACCGGGTTACAGGTGAAATGCAACGACATTGTGAAGTGTTAACGCAAAAAAGGGCGAGGCCGCGAGGCCTCCCCCTTCTTCAAGTCGATGCGACGGCTCGGTGCCGTCCACCGGTCAGCGGCGCCCTGGCCTCCCACGGGCTGACC
>CAJMPE010000188.1 GCA_905215275.1 uncultured bacterium
GCGAAGAGCGTTGCTGCCTAGGCTAGCCCCTTGTCACACAAACTACCGAAGCCTCAAAAAGAAGTGTAGTCAAAGCCCAGATCTTCACATACTGGAGCAACGAATGAGCCGGCAATAATGCTATATGTGCCAGTTGTTCCGGCGGACATTAAGCCGAGCGCAATAACGACGACCCAAGCAAATGCGCCGCTTTCACGGAGACAATCTTTTTTGGCTGGTGTGGTGAGAGTCATGGTTGCTCCATTTCTATCGGCAATACATCCTATATGCCTACCGATAGGTATATAAACCAGAGGACTCTTCGTCAAGCATTAAGCGGGGAGAGGGAGTTCTTAACCTGCCGAACGGTAATTAGACCCCGTTTTCGCAAGGGTCTCAATGTGACAAAGGGACTGTCCCTTTGTCACATTATTCGGAGCGCAGGGCTTCGACGGGGTCCTTCTTGGATGCGCTACGGGCCGGCAGCAGGCCGGCAACAACCGTCAGCAGCACCGAAATTGCAATGAGCACCAGCGCATCCTGCACGGGCAGGCTCATCAGATTGGGGACCTGTTTGGCAGCAAGCGCCCAGGCATTAACCGGAAAGCTCACGGCCACCACGACGACAACAGCAAAGACGCCGGCAATGAGGCCCTCGATAAAGGTCTCGGCATTGAATACGTTGGCCACATTACGCTTCGACGCGCCGATCGCACGCAGGATGCCAATCTCCTTTTTGCGTTCCAGCACGCTGATGTAGGTGATGATGCCGATCATGATGGAGCTCACCACCAGGCTGATACTCACGAATGCGATGAGCACCAAGCTGATGGTGTTCACGATGTCGGTCACCGAACCCATGATGATGCCCATGTAGTCGGTGTATGAGATTGCCTGTTCATCGTGGCCAGAGGCTTTGACCTGCTTGTTGTACGCATCGATATGGTCGAGTACGCGCTCCTTGGCCTCAAAGTCACGCGGGAAAATCTTGACCGAGATGGGGTCCGCTTCATCCGCGTAGCCCAACGTGGTCAGATTGTTGTCGTAGGTGAGCTTCGACGCCTTGGCGTAACTCATCATGAGCGAACTCAGATCCTCGGCGTCCATGTTGAAATGGATGGCACGAGCAAAGGCGCTCGCATCCACACGCATAGCGCTCGCCAGGTTGGCAAAACTCGACGACATCTGCGTCGCCATCTGGTCCATAAGCCCCGCTGCGCCCGCCTTGAGCTGGGACGATACCGTCGACGCTATCTGCTCGCTGATTGCCTTCATCACCTGGTCCATAGCCTGCTGCAGATACGGAGCCAGCTGCTTTTGCACATAGTCGGTCATCGCCTGCTGCAGGCGCTCGGCCAGGGCATCGCCGCCGAGCGCTTTGAGCTGGACTAGGATTTGCTGGGCCGCAGCATCATTCTCAAGATACGTCGAGAACGCGGCGGCGAGCTTCGACGCGTCCTTAAGATCCTCGGGCGACAACGCCTTAAACTGCTCCGACTGCAAAAATCCCTCAAACAGCTGGTTGGCAAGCGTTCCCACCTGCTGCATTTGCTCGGGTGTGAGTTCCAGGCCGTCAAAGATGCCCGAGAAATCTGGTGCCGGCGCTTTGGCCATAATGTCGCTGAAATCGATGTCCTTCCCAACGCCCGAAAGGTCAATGTCCAGCCCGGATAAGTCGATACCAGAAAGGTCCATACCGCCGGCAACACCCGAGAGCGCAGATGCATCGAACGAGAACGCGCTCTTCAGCGCTGCCTCGTCCACACTGAACATGCTGCCTAGATCAACTCCTTGTTTGGCCTCGCCCTGCAGTTCATCGAAAGACTTGCCCGTAAAGACATCCGTCTCGGGATGGGCAAGCTGTTCTTGCACAATCTGCGAATCGGCGGCGCGCTCCATAAGCTGGCGAGTCAGCGCATGCGTATAGGCAATGCCCGGGGACAACGCGCTCGCATTGGCTGTCTCGTTAGTTCGCACCACGCCCACAACGTGCACGTCGATACCGTCGGCAACCTTGGCTGCCATAAAGTCGGCGTCGCCAGACATGTCAGTCCACATGCCAGTCTCTTCGTTTTTGCGATAGGCATCGGCCGGCGACAACACCTTAAACGTGGTAGACAGCGCATCGTCGTAGGTAAAGTAGGCGCCGGTCTCGGGCGCTTCGACCCCACCGTCAGCCGCCATGGCGCTGTTAACCAGATCGTTGAGCTCATCGATATCCAGCGCACCGATGCTGTAGAGCGTGTAATCGCCCACCGTGCCGCGGCTCGAAAGCACCATTACGGCTTCGTTGGCAGACGTGGGCCAATGACCGGCGACAACATCGTACTGGCTGTCGAGCAGACTCTGGTCGTCAATCATCTCGTTAAAGACCGAGGTTCCCATGGATTCCATGCTCACCGTCGCCGCCGAGCTCGCGCCTCCGCTCATGGCCTCGGTCATGGCGTTGGGCACCAGCCGGACAGGCTTCTCATCGCCCTTGCCGGCACGATAGACAACCGGCGATATACCGTAGCCGTACTGAATGGCGTTGACCTCTTTATCGATGCCGTCGCCACCGGCATCGAGCCATGCCTTAAAGCTCGTCATATCGTTAGATTTAACACTTGCGAACATATCCTTTACGGCCGTGACCACGGGAATCTTATCGGTTCCCTGAGCCTTGCCGCCGGCGCCGTCGTCGGACGAATCCACGTTTTCAGGCGAGTCATCATCCGCAGCCCCCTGCCCGCCCATCATGGAAGACAGGTCGTAGTCCTGCTTGGAGATCGTAAGCGGGTAACTCGAGAGCGTATCCTCCTCGACCTTTTTGATGTAATTGTTCACGCCATTGGAGAGCGCCAGGATTGCCGCAATACCGATAATTCCAATCGAACCTGCAAAGGCCGTCATGGCCGTACGGCCCTTTTTGGTCATAAGGTTTCGGGCAGAAAGCCCCAGCGCCGTCACAAAGCTCATCGAGGTTTTGCGCGTAGGCTTGGCCTCACGGCGCGTGGCCTTGGCAATATCAAAAGGGTCGGAATCGTCGGTAATCTTGCCGTCCGCCAGATTGACGATGCGCGTAGCGTACTGGTACGCCAGCTCGGGATTGTGCGTGACCATAATCACCAGACGGTCGCGCGCCACGTCCTTGAGCAGATCCATGACCTGCACGGATGTCGTTGAGTCCAGGGCGCCGGTCGGCTCGTCTGCCAGCACAATCTCGGGATCATTAATCAGGGCGCGGGCGATGGCCACGCGCTGCATCTGCCCGCCCGAAAGCTGACTCGGGCGCTTGTTAACGTGCTCGCCCAGGCCGACTTTCTCCAACGCCTCGCGCGCACGCTGGCGGCGTTCGGCATGTCCCACGCCCGTGAGCGTGAGCGCCAGCTCCACGTTTTCCAAAATGGTCTGATGCGGAATGAGGTTATAGCTCTGGAACACAAAGCCGATGCGGTTGTTGCGATAGGCATCCCAATCGCGATTGTGAAAGTCCTTGGTCGAGATGCCGTCGATCAGCAGGTCGCCGGAATCGAAATGATCGAGCCCA
>CAJMPE010000189.1 GCA_905215275.1 uncultured bacterium
CCGAGAGCGGCCACTGCAGCACGGTACCGCTGATGAGGTCACCGATGCGGCCGGAGAACTCCTCGTAGATCTGCTCGCGGGCGGAGTTGCGCACGATGGCGTTGATCTCGGCCTTGGCATGCTGGGCGGCAATGCGGCTCGTGTTCTTGGGAGTGACGTCGATCTCCTCGAACTCGGTGAAGTTGCCCTCCTCGTCCATGGAATCGTCGATCGGCTCCAGACGGTAGACGTAGATCTTGCCGGTGGTGCGGTCGATGGTCACCTTGGCGCCCCACTCAAGATGCAGGATCTCGGCATAGCTCTTGGCGAGCGACTGCTCCAGGCGGTCGATCAGGTAGAGCTGGTCGATGTGCTTCTCCTGGCAAAGCTCCATCAGGGCGGACATCATGTCGGATGCTGCCATCTTACTTTCCTTCCTTCACGGGCTTGAAGTCAAAGGTGGGCTTCAACTTGCACTTTTTAACATCGGAAAAATCGAGGGTGACGGACTCGCCGTCCTCGAGCTCGAGGGTCACGTTCGTCACGGTGGCGGCGGCAATCTTGCCGGCGTACTTGCGACGGCCCTCGGTGGCGGTGGAGGTGAGCTCGCAGTTCTCGCCCACAAAACGGGCAAAGTCACTCGGGCGGCGCAGCGGGCGCGCCATACCCGGGCTCGACACCTCGAGCGTATAGCTCGAAGAGATGGGGTCGAGCTCCTCAATCACATCGCCGACCCATTTGGTGTTGGCCGTGACGTCATTGAGCGACAGGCTCTGACCCTCGGCACCCTCGATACGCACACGCACGCAGGGGGCCTTGGTGGCACCCACGAGCTCAACGTCGACGATGTCGACATCGTGCTGGGGAGCGACGGCCTCGAGCGCGTCGATGATCGCCTGCTCGGTCTTGGTCTTGACCATTGCGGCACCTCCATCCATACAAAAAAGAAGCGGGGCCGAAACCCCACTTCTTTCAATTACAACTTCATTTGCAAGCAAACTATACCAATACCTGCGCAAACGTGCAACCACAACACAAACCCGCAGGTCAGCGTGAGCACAGGTTCTCCACAAGAAATGGATAATTGGGTATTGTCGCAAGTATCCATAACCAAAGCGAGGGACGACTCCCCGCGGAATCGTCCCTCGCTTTTACATGTCAGCTATGCGCGCAGCGCTTACTTGACCACCAGGTTAACCAGCTTGCCAGGCACGCAGATGGCCTTGACGACCGTCTTGCCCTCAAGCCACTTGGCAACGGCTTCCTCGGCAGCAGCCTGCATCTCCTCGTTGGAGGCGTCGCGGGCGACATCGATGCGGCCACGGACCTTGCCGAGCACCTGTACGACGATCTGCACCGTGTCCTCGATGGACTCGGCCAGGTCGAACTCGGGCCAGGCGGCGGTGTAGACGTTGCCCTCGCAGCCGAGTGCCTCGTGCCACAGCTCGTCGGCCCAGAACGGGCAGATGGGGGCAAGGACGCTCACGATGTCCTTGGCCACGCCGTAGCACAGGGCCATGTCGCGGTCAGCGCCCTCAGTGGCGTTGAGGTAGGCGCTCGCGGCGTTGACGAGTTCCATGACGGCCGAGATCGCGGTGTTGAACTGGCCGCGGTCGAAGTCCTCGGTGCACTTGGCAATGGTGCGATGACGCTCGCGATAGAGCTTCATAGCGGTCTCGTCGAGCGCGGACTTGTCAAAGGCCACGTAGGCGTCGCCGGACTGGACGAGCTGCCACACAATACGCCAGGCGCGCTTAATGAAGCGGTTGGCGCCCTCGACGGCCTTGGGATCCCAGTCGAAGTCCTTCTCGGGCGGAGCGATAAACAGGATCGCCAGACGCATGGTGTCGGCGCCGTAGGGCTCGATGACCGAGCTCGGGGGCACGACGTTGCCCTTGGACTTGGACATGGTGTCGCCGTTCTCGTCCTTGACCATGCCCTGGCACAGCAGGTTGGTGAAGGGCTCGTCAACGCTCAGCAGGCCCAGGTCGCGCAGCGCCTTGGTAAAGAAGCGGCTGTAGAGCAGGTGCAAAATGGCGTGCTCGATGCCACCGATGTAGTTATCGACGGGCATCCAACGATCGGCCGCCTCGCGGGAGAAGGGCAGCTCGGTGTTGTGCGGATCGGTATAGCGAAGGTAATACCAGCTGGAGCAGGTAAAGGTGTCCATGGTATCGGTCTCGCGTTTGGCCGGGCGACCGCAAACCGGGCAGGTGGTCTCGTAGAACTCCTTGCACTCGGCGAGGGTCTCGCCGGCACCCAGGTCCAGGTTCTCGGGCAGCGTCACCGGCAGCTGGTCCTCGGGCACGGGCACGATGCCGCAGTGCTCGCAGTGGATGGCCGGGATGGGGTTGCCCCAATAACGCTGACGGCTGATGAGCCAGTCGCGCAGACGGAACTCGACCTTACGGCGACCGCAGCCCATAGCCTCGAGGTCGGCCACGATGGCAGCCTCGCCCTCGGAGTGCTTGCCGCCGCGCATGCCGGTGTACTTGCCGGACTGGACGAGCGTGCCCTCGGCAGCGTGGGCGCAATCCCAGTCGACGGTCTCGGCATGGAAGGTATCGATGGTCTCGCCGCTGGCCTCGACGGCAGCACGGTCGTCATCGTCCAGGATGATTGGCACAATAGGCAGGTCATACTTGCGGGCGAACTCAAAGTCGCGCTGGTCGCCGCAGGGAACGGCCATGACGGCGCCGGTGCCGTAGTCGGCCACGACATAATCGGCAACCCACACGGGGACCTTCTCGCCGTTGACGGGGTTCACCACATAGCGGCCGGTAAAGGCGCCGTGCTTCTCGAGGGTGCCCTGGGCACGCTCGACGGCAGAGATGTGTTTGGAGTCCTCGACGATCTTGGTGACGGCCTCCTCGTACTCCGTGCCCTCGACGAGCTCGTGCAGGCGCGCGTACTCGGGAGCCAGGACAAAGAAGGAGACACCAAAGAGCGTGTCGGCACGCGTGGTGAAGACGGTGATCTTACCCTCGTCGCCCTCGATAGGCTCGCCATCCTTGTCGCACAGAGTAAAGTCGACCTCGGCGCCCTCGGAGCGGCCGATCCAGTTGGCCTGCATCTGCTTGACGCGCTCGGGCCAGCCGGGGAGCTTCTCCAGGTCGTCGAGCAGCTCCTGGGAGTACTCGGTGATCTTGAAGTACCACTGCTCAAGGTCGCGCTTCTCGGGCTCGGTGCCGCAACGCCAGCACTTACCCTCGGTGACCTGCTCGTTGGCCAGAACGGTCTTGCAGGTGGGGCACCAGTTGACCGGGTTCTTCTTGCGGTAGACCAGGCCCTTTTCCCACATCTTCTCAAAAATCCACTGGCCCCAGCGGTAATAGTCGGGGCTGCAGGTCTTAACCATGCGATCCAGATCGTAGGAGAAGCCCATGCGCTTCATCGTGGAAAGCGCCTGATCCATGTTCTTATACGTCCAGGCGGCAGCCTGCGTGTTGTGCTTGATGGCGGCGTTCTCGGCGGGCAGGCCAAAGGCGTCAAAGCCGATGGGATTCAGGACATTGTAGCCCTGCATAC
>CAJMPE010000190.1 GCA_905215275.1 uncultured bacterium
CCGCACATGTGCGGATGAATGTGGGAGGTGTTCGGATAAAGTCGATAATCAAGGACTACCGGGAAGGGCTCTCGATTCGAGTCCCCACCTTAGTATTTGAACCATTTGGCACTATAATCACCATAGGCATGCGCATAACGTTGCGCTTAATCAAGAGGAGAAAACGTATGGGTCTGTTTGACATGTTTAAGAAGAAGGCTGAGCCTGCCGCTGCTGCAGCTCCCGCTTCCATCTCTGCTTCTGCCGGCGCCGACGTGCTGTGCTCGCCCGTCAAGGGCAAGGTCATCAAGATGGCCGACGTGCCCGATCCCGTCTTTGGTGGTGAGGTCCTGGGCAAGGGCTGCGCCGTGTGGCCCGAGGACGATCTGGTCTACGCTCCCTGCGACGGCAAGGTGACCGTCACCATGGGTCACGCCGTGGGCCTGCAGTCCGATAGCGGCATCGAGGTTCTGGTGCACGTTGGTGTCGATACCGTCAACATGAACGGCGACGGCTTCGAGGGCTTCGTCAAGGCTGACGATGTCGTGAAGGCCGGCCAGCCCTTGCTCAAGATCGACCGCGCCAAGATCGCTGCTGCCGGCTACAAGGACTGCGTCGTCGTGGCTGTGTCCAACACCGCCGAGTTCGCCGACGTCGAGCTTACCGTCGAGGCCGAGTCTGCCGTCGCTGCTGGTGACGCCATCGTTAAGGTCGTCCGCAAGTAGACTGCGACATCCAAAGGATGTGCAAGGGTGGTCGAATTGTTCGACCGCCCTTTTTTATTACAATGCGGCGGGACGTTTTATTGCGCGTTGGACGGACCGGTAAACCGTTCGGACGTTAAATCGAGCCGTCTGCGCCTTTGCTTTGCCGGGGGTGTTCGTTAGCGGCTAGTATGGCCTTATTGTTACGACGTGCACCGCGTCGGGAAGCGCGGTGCCGCTTGTTGGGAGGAATGTCATGAAGAAGAAGCTGCTGCTTGCGCCCCTGATGGCTGTTCTGGTCGCGTGCGTGGTTGTGCTTTCCGGCTGCGGAGGTCCTTCGGTTGAGGAGCTTATCACCGAGGATCTTACGACGCAGTTTGACGAGGTCAAGAACGGTGGCGGCGACTTCCTCGCCGGCCTGGAAGAGGCCTCGGGCGACGAGTTCGAGCAGCTGGGCATCGATCCCAAGGAGTACGCCAAGAGCTATCTCGAGGGCTTTGACTACAAAATCGGCGACGTGACGGTCGACGAGGACAAGGGTACCGCAACTGCCGAGGTCACCATTACCTGCAAGTCCATGAACCAGATCGTTGAGGATTTTGCCACCCAGTATCAGGAGAAGGTCGCCGCGCTCGATTCGATGCCTTCCGATGACGAGCTGTACAAGATGGCCGGTCAGGTTATGGTCGATGTGACCAAGGCTGCTAAGACCAAGGACACCAAGGTCACCTTCAAGTACTCCTGCAATGACGACGGCGAGTGGTCTGCTGACGATTCCGCAACCAACGAGATGATGAATGCCATGATGAGCTAGGGAGTTGCGGCGTTTTACCAAACGCCGCAACTGCTCGACGCTGCAAACGCCCCTAAGCGGCAATCTGACGTTCAATTTCAAGGGCGCGACCAGAAGGCGACCAGAAGGTCAGCGCCCTTTCATTTCACGTCACCTTGCTCGCTTAGGGGCGTTTTCGCTGTCCGTCCTCTACCTGCGGTGTTACCGTTGTCGGAAGGTGTAGTCATTGGGGACGTTCTTAAATGACTAGTCAGAAGGGACACTCTTGCGGCACTTGGGGACGTTCCTTTTCTGCCGACAGTTGGGGGCACTCCTTGCACCAGCGCTGCATCGAATGCTCGGGAAAATGCGAGCCGGTTTTTGGCTGAATAGTGGGTCGCGGTTTCCGGATGGGGTGGGTTGCGGAAAGTGCGACCCGGAATATTGCTCCAAAACGGGATGCGGTTTCCCCGACGCGCCTCAAACGGAAAGCGCATCCCATTCCGGAGCTCCAAAACGGGATGCGCTTTCCGCGTGGAAGAATTGTCGCAGCTACGTTAAGCGGCGGCTCCGCTATTCGCCCAGCACCAGTGCTACGAGCTCTGCCTGGGTGTCCACCACGTAGTCGGCGCCGGCGGCTTCCAGTTCTGCGCGGCCGCGAAAGCCCCAGCTGACGCCCGCGCTCTTAAGGCCAGCGTTGTGACCGGTCAGGATATCGACATTGGAATCGCCCACGTAGAGCGTGGTTGCCGGATTGGCGCCCAGCTCCTTCATCACGTGCAGCGTGACGGGTGCCTCGGGCTTGGGCGGAAACGCATCGACACGGCCCTGTACCAGCGCAAAGCGCTCAGAGCCAAAATACTTCTCGATAAGCGGGGCTGCCGAAATATGATCTTTGTTGGTGAGCACGGCAAGCTGAACGCCCGCTGCGCGCAGACGGTCGAGCATCTCAATCGTGCCGGCGTAGGGTGAGGTGTGGTCCTCTTTGTGCTCGCCGTAATAAGCTCTAAACTCGGCAAGCGTCTGCTCAAACATGCGGCCGTCGCCCGCGTACTCGGCGGGCATAAAGCGCTCGACCAGCTTGAGCATGCCGTTTCCCACCTTGTAGCGGTACTCGTCCACGGCAAACGTGGGCCAGCCGTGCATCTCGCAGGTGTGGTTGCCGGCGGTCGCCAGGTCCTCGATCGTGTTGAGGATGGTGCCGTCCAGGTCAAAGATCACATGGGAAAAAGCTGCTGCCATGAAAGCTCCCGTCATTGGGTTTCAAAACGCACCTCATAATACTTGGCTTCCGCGTTAGGCGCGCTTGGAATCTGAACATCTCCAGGGATATCAAGCCACATCGCGCCGACCGCGCGATTCCGCCCTAGCAAATTCTCGGTAGCTGCTCTCCCACGAGCATGTCGAGGATGCGGGTCGAGCCCTCTACCCGATACCGTCGGTAAACGCAGCCAGAAACTCCTCGAACGTGTCGGTCTGCATGAGCCTCATCGTTGTCTCTACCGAGGAGAACACCTCGATAATCAGGTCGAGCACATCTCTAAAGAGCCCCATGTCCTCCTGTGCGATGCCTATAAGCAGCGCAAACCGCACGTTGTGGCGTCCCCAGGGAATCGGGGCGTCATTGTGGGCCACGGCGATAAACGAACGCTCGGGATATATCGAGATCGCGTGGGGCATGGCAAGGCTGTCGGTAAACGCCGTCGACGAGACGCTCTCGCGCAGATGCACGTCAGCGATATACTCGGGCGTTGCGAGTCCCTGAGCGGCCAAAAGCTCTCCCATTCGGTCGATGCAGCTTGTGGCGTCGTTTGCGTCTACGTTGCGCATAAACAGCCCCGGCTGCAGCAGGCGTCCCAAAAGGCCCTGGGCATAGAGACGCCGCCGTCGCTCTTGGATGGCGCAAAGCCGATCGCGGATCTTTCGCACGTTTTGCTTAGTGAGGATTGGCCCGATCAAGATCTTGGTGCTGCCGCCGCAAACCGGAACGACGATCGTGG
>CAJMPE010000191.1 GCA_905215275.1 uncultured bacterium
TTGGGACCCGATCACCACAAAGGTACCCGTCCCCTTTGTGGTGGCTTGTGGTGCTCGGGCCTCAGCGCAATCCATCACAGCATTCGACGTTATTCGGCGAAATCGCGATTTTCATCGAATGTTGTGATGGTTTTTACTGCCTTGCGGCACGATCAAAATGCCGGCGTCCAAACAGCAGCAACGCCGCAGGGACCGCCGTCACGACCATGCCTGCCCCCACGAGTGTCTGCTGTACGCCAAATGTCGCCGCCAGCCACGGGGCAATCGCCAGCGGCGCCACGCCGGCGAACATATTGCCAAAGCCCATGACCGAGTTGACGCGACCGAGCTGCTCGAGCGGAGCCGTCGTTTGCACGATGGTGTTATGAAGCGGGTTGACAACGCCCCAGGCTATGCCCAGGGCGACCTGGCCGACAAGGGCCACACCCACGTACGGCGTCCCCACATAGAGCAGGCTTCCCAGGCCCACGGACATAAGTGCCACGAGCAGCGTTTTTAGGTTTACCAAGTGCGGCGGCAAGCGGAGCGCGAGCACGGCACCCAGCACCGCGCCCACGCCCGAGGCCGACGAGAGCCAGCCCATCCACTCAACACCGACGTGCAGGACATCGCGGTAGAAGAACGACTCCAGCGGGTCAAAGGCGCCATAGCCGAAGTTCGAAAGAAAGATGATGCAGAACAGTAGGGCGAGAACGCTGTTGGTAAAGACTGTCTTGATGCTGGTCGCGAAGGTGACGCGGGCGGATTTACTGGAGTCGGAGCTTTGACTGGCAGTACTTGCCGTTGTGCTGC
The DNA here is from genome assembly GCA_905215275.1 of uncultured bacterium. Lineage (GTDB taxonomy): Bacteria > Actinomycetota > Coriobacteriia > Coriobacteriales > Coriobacteriaceae > Collinsella. The sequence continues at coordinate 793 of CAJMPE010000191.1, forward strand.
TATCCGCGGGAGTACTTTCACGCGCGGCGACGCGACCTGCTTGCGGCCTAAATCCCCAACCGGCGACGAGCGCCGGTACGGTAAAGATCATCATGAGCACGAACACTGCGCGTGACGATGCAGCCGCCGCGACAAAGCCGCCTAATGTGGGGCCGACGATAATGCTCACGTTGGAGAACATGGTTATGGCGGAGTTAATGTCTTTGAGCTCGACAGGATCGTCGGTGAGGTAGGCTGGATAGGATGTGGCGATGGGCTGGGCAAACCCCATCACGAAGCCCAGGAGCACCGCGCCGAGCAGGACGATGCCGGTCGCGCTGCCAAAAACGAGGATCGCCGCGCCGGTTGCCAGCGTGCTGATGATGCTCAGCAAAAAATGGCGGCGTAGGCCCAAAGCGTCGAGCGCCGCGCCGCCCGCAAAGGACCCCAGGATCACGAAAACGTTCATAAACAGGACGGCCAGCGATGTCGCCACGACCGAGGCATCGTCTGCATAGGTGAGCGTTCCGATGACGCCGATAAAGTAGCTGGTCTGATAACCGGTGTAGATGAGAAAGCGCATCGCCACCAGGCGCTTGGCCTGCACGGACAGCGATGATTGAGGCTTTGAGAAAAGAGAGGCGAGCATGGAGACTCCTTGTTTCATACGAATGCGGACGGCGGGCATTCGCCACCGTCTGTCAAATCAATCTATCCGCATGAAACATTAAGGACCCGTCAAGCCCCTTCTCTCCGTTTTTCGCCCGTCATGAACTACTTGGTAGATTGTAAGGCATGTCCCACACATCTACCAAAGCAAAAACCACCACAAAGGTGCCTGGCCCCTTTGTGGTGGAAACAGCGTTTGCCCAGATAAAACCTACCAAAATAAACCTGTCCCTTTTTGGCAGGTTCAGCGTCAAGCCTTAAAGGTAGTCTTGGATGAGGTCGCAGATGGCTCGGGCGTCGTTGATGTTGATGGCTCGGGTCGCAAAGCCGGCGTCGAAGGCCTGGCGTGCCAGGGCCTCGTTGCAGGCAAGGGCCAGCGTGTGACCGTCGACCAGGTCGAGCGAGCTCTTGCCGCGCAGACGGTCGACACCGGAGCGCGCGACCACGATGTTGTCGAAGCCCTCGGTCTTGTAGCCCTCGATGATCACCACGTCGACATCGTTGTAGCGCGACAGCAGCTCGCGCGCGGGCATCTCGTCCTCCTCGCGCGTGTCGGCGTACTCCGCCCAGCGCGTGGCGCAGATAAGGCCCACGTGCTTGGATCCAGCCTGGTGATGACGCCAGGTGTCCTTGGCAGGCACATCGATATCAAAGCCATGGTGCCCATGATGCTTGAGCGAACCCACGCGCAGGCCGCGGCGGGTGAGCTCGGCGATAACCTTCTCGACGAGCGTGGTCTTGCCCGAGTTTTGGTAGCCGATAAACGCGATTGCGGGGACGGCCGGAGTGGGAGCTGCGGGTGCGACGGCGACGGGTGCGCTTGCGGGCGCGTTGCCCGCGGCCCCCACGGCCTCAACAGCAGCAACCTGACGCTCGGCACGATCCCACACGCCCGAGCGGCCGCCCTCCTTGTGCAGCAGGCGCACGTCGACGATCTCCATGCCACGATCGACCGCCTTGCACATGTCATAGATCGTAAGACATGCGGCGCTCGCTCCGGTCAGAGCCTCCATCTCAATACCCGTCTTGCCCGTCACGCCGGCCGTAACCAGTACGTGAAAGCCAACCTGCCCGTCCGTGCGCGCCGGCACCCAGCCCTCGGGCACGTCCTCGGCCGGCGTCCCCGCCGGAGCGATGGGCGCAATGTCGCACTTGCTCTTGGTAATGAGCAGCGGATGGCACATGGGGATGATGTCGCTCGTGCGCTTGATGGCCATAATGCCCGCCACGCGCGCGCAAGCAAGCACATCGCCCTTTTTGGCGCGGTCCTGCAGCACCATGGCCTGCGTCTCGGGGTGCATGAGGATGGTGCCCTCGGCGATGGCAATGCGATGGGTCTCGGCCTTGTCAGACACGTCGACCATGCGTACCTCGCCCTTGGCGTCCACGTGCGTCAGCTCGTCGCGGCGGGCGTCACGGGTGGGCTCGGTGGCAGCACTGGCAGTCGGCTGCGCGGACGCGTCGGCGTTGCCAGCATTCGCCGCAGCCGTGACTTTGTGGGCAGACATCGCGGCCCTGCGAGCGGCCTTGGTGGCATCGGCGTACCTGCTCTTGGCCATATGATCATCCTCCGATTTGGGACATAAATCGTTGCGTGCCCTCAATTATCGCGTGTTCCTGCGGTTTGTGGGCCACGGCATCGCGCCAAATCGAAAGTACCTGCATATCATCACCACGGCGCAGCGCCTCACGCACCGAATACTCGGCATCGCTGAACAGGCACGGACGCACGTTGCCATCGGCCGTCAGGCGCAGACGGTTGCAGCTCGCGCAAAAATGGTTGGACATGGCGCTAATAAAGCCAACCGTTCCCGCCGCACCCGGAAAGTGCCAATAGCGCGCAGGACCCGCGCCGGCAGGAGCGTCGTTGATGTCGAGCGGCTCGAGCTCGCCCAGACCCGTCGTTGCGGCCCCGGCATTGATGCGCGCCCGCAGCTCATCGCTCGGCACGGTATCACTCGCGTCCCACAGCTCGGGATTGAGCGCGGGC
>CAJMPE010000192.1 GCA_905215275.1 uncultured bacterium
TTCCCCCCCCCCGCCCCACCACTCCACTCCCAATATGTTGTAAAACACCCCCGAGCATATGTTCGAAAACACAATATGTTGTGTTTACAGCAAAGGCGGGATGCCACCTGTAGAACCACGCCCGCGAACCTCAACCTTCAAGTTGACCTTGAGGCGATTTTTACGTCCCTTTACACACCGTTCACATCGCCCCCAAACTCCCCCACCCACGGTACACACGGCCCACCACCGCGTCGGTGTCTAGCGAAAAATGGGACGAGCCTCAGATTGCCCATGTGCGCAAAAGTGCGTCTCGGCAATCTGGGGCCCGTCCCCTTTAATTTTTATAAATATGCAGGTCAGCGAGGTGCTAGCGATGTGCCAGCGGATGCGCTGCCAGATAGACCTCGGTCAGTTGCGTGCAGTCGACATGCGTGTAGACCTGCGTGGTCGAAATATCGGCATGGCCCAAAATCTCCTGCAGCACACGCAGGTCGGCACCACCCGCGAGCATGTGGGTGGCAAAGGAGTGTCGCAAGGTATGGGGGTGGAGCCCCACCAGCCCCACCTGACGCCCATACCGTTCGCATATCGCATGCACGGCCTGGCGCGACAGGCGACGTCCGTTCTTATTTAAAAAGACCGCCGAGGTCTCCGTCCCGTGAGCATGGGCGGCCAGAAGAGTGCGCCCGTCACCTATATAGCGTGTCAGGGCACGCGCCGCGCTTCCCACCAACGGGGCCAGACGCTCCTTGGAGCCCTTACCGCGCACCAGGACAAACCCGTCATCGATATGGATATCGCCCACATCGAGCCCAACCAGCTCACTCACGCGCAAGCCGCAACCGTAAAGCACTTCCAAGATGGCGTGATCGCGCAGTCCCATCTCGCCCTCGGGAAAGTCTTGATCGAGCAGTGCCGAGACATCCTCCACCGAAAGGTATTCCGGCAGGCGATCTGCCTTTTTGGGCAGGCGCAACGCCGCCGTCGGGTTTTGGGCCACGGCCCCATCGCGCACCAAAAAGGCATGCAGGCCCTTCACGGCAGCAAGCGCGCGCTCCACCGAGGCATCGGAATAGCCTCCGTCGCGGCGATCGGCAACAAAGCCCTCCACGACCTGACGGCTCACATCTTCAAAAGACGCAATGTCAGCCCGCTCCAGATAGGCGCAGTACGTCGTCAGGTCACGACGGTAGGCAGCAATCGTATTGCGCGCCAAACCCCGCTCGACCGCAAGGTAATCGAGATACTCCCCCGCCGCCACGGCGAGCGACGAGGGAGTAGCTTCGGTATGTTCCTTATTCGCCGGCACCCTTAGTCCGTAGCGAGGTTCTTGGGCGTCACCTGCAAGCGATCGACGCCCTCATGCTGGCCGATCGAGGCGCGTACGAACTCGCGGAACAGCGGCTGCGGGTTGGTCGGGCGGCTCTTGAACTCGGGATGAGCCTGGGTGGCCACATACCACGGATGTACGTCGCGCGGCAGCTCGACCATCTCGACCAGACGCTCGTCGGGCGAAAGACCCGAGATAACCAGACCGGCGTCCTCGAGCTGGTCACGGAAGGCGTTGTTGAACTCAAAACGGTGACGGTGACGCTCGTAGACGAGCTCCTCGCCGTATGCCTCGCGCGCGAGGGTATCGGCGGCGAGCTTGCACGGATAGGCGCCCAGGCGCATGGTGCCGCCCTTCTCGGTCACGTCCTCCTGCGAGCTCATCAGGTCGATGACACTATACGGGCCGTCCGGATCGAACTCGGAAGAGCTGGCGCCGGCAAGGCCGACCACGTTGCGGGCGAACTCGCACACGGCTACCTGCATACCCAGGCAACTGCCCAGATACGGAATCTTGTGCTCGCGGGCGAACTCGGCCGCGAGGATCTTGCCCTCCAGGGCGCGCTTGCCAAAGCCGCCAGGGACCAAGATGCCCGAGGCGTCACCCAGGACCTCGGAGACGTTCTGCTCGTCGAGGCTCTCGCCATCGACCAGCTGCACGTCAACGTGGCGATCGTAGAACACGCCCGCGTGGTGCAGGGCCTCGATAACCGACAGGTAGGCATCGGGCAGCTGCGTATACTTGCCCACGACGGCGATCTTCACCTTGTCGGCGTGCTGGTTGGCATGGTTCTGCTTGCGCAGGAACTCGTTCCACTCGCTCATGTCGCGCTCACGCGGGTCCAGACCCAGACGCTCGCAAATGCGCAGGTCAAAGTCCTGCTCGGCGAGCAGCTGCGGAACATCGTAGATGCTCGCGCAGTCCTCGTTGGTAAAGACACAGTCGGTGTCGACGTCGCAGAAGCTTGCAATCTTGCCGCGGATGGCATCGTCGATATCATGGTTGATATACGCGATCTTATCCGACAAACGGACAATCTTTCCCTCTAGCGTATGCGGCATCATACTGGTCTGGTGGTTTAATATCCCATCACGCACTTCCCATGTCAGGTTCAGTCCCTTACCGTCTTTTTCAAGTTTCTCCACAATCCGCACACTCTGCTCATTATGGCGGTATCCTTCATCACACAGCTCATTCAAGATCCGCTCGCCCGCATGGCCAAACGGTGTATGCCCTAAATCATGACCTAATGCAATGGCTTCGACCAAATCCTCATTCAGACGCAGTGCTTTCGCAATGGTGCGGGCATTCTGCGACACTTCTAACGTATGGGTCAGACGCGTTCTGTAATGGTCTCCCTTCGGACTTAAGAATACCTGTGTCTTGTGTTTTAGGCGTCGAAAAGACTTACAGTGCAAAATCCGGTCTCTGTCCCTTTGAAAAACAGGACGGATATCACACTGCGGTTCTTCGCGGTCTCGCCCTCTTGAATTGACACTAAGTGTAGCAAACGGACTTAACGAAATCTCTTCCATCCGCTCTAAATTTTCCCTGATTGACATGCAAATTCCTCCACGGTGCAAAGTCTCTATTTTAGTATTTCTGTGCGAGGGTGGGATTTCCTTTATTTTTTTCGACTTTTTTTTCAATTCTTTCAGATCTGGAAACGCAAGTTTGCTATGCATAGATGCAGGTATTTAGAATGTTCTTAAATCTTCCCGCAGTGATCGGGGTTCTGTTCGGCTATGCACCGGGTTCGGGTGATGGGATATAAGATTTTCGGACTTTCTCTGGAATGGAATTGGGAACGGACGCAAACGACACCAATCCGCCCTCCATGGCGGTGGTGTCTTTCCGCGACTTCCTGTCGCGGAATTGCTGATTATGCGAGAAAATCTCGAATGTCTAATATCCCACACCATGCACCCAGTGCATAGCCGAACGGAACACGGTATCGCAAAAAACGATTATGGATCTTACGATAGAGTAGTATTGAAAATATCAAAGAATTATTCTGAAACCGTCTTGGGAATGCCAAAACCTCATCGTTGCGAAATGAACACCTTTAACTGAGACAACGTTGTAAA
>CAJMPE010000193.1 GCA_905215275.1 uncultured bacterium
TCGAATGCGTGTACGAGCACGATGAGCGCGAGTGTCGAATCCAGTCCGCCGGACAGACCAACAACCGCCGTTTTCGCGTGCGTATGGCGCAGACGGGTCGCCAGACCGGTTGCCTGCAGCGTCAGAATCTCCTCACAGCGTTCATCGCGGAGTGCCTTGTTCGCCGGAACGAACGGCGTGCGCGGGAATGTACGGTCAGCAAGGTCGTTTTCCACCGGCGCAAGCGAGAACGAGAACACGCCGCCCTCGATGGATGCGAACGTGTTCATGCGCTGACGCTCGTGTGCAAGGCGCTGGAGATCAATATCGGCATAAATGATGCCCTGCGAGAACATCTTGCTCTCGGACAGCAGTGCGCCGTTCTCGGCGATGAGGTCGTGACCCGCGAACACCAGATCCTGCGTGGATTCACCGAAGCCGGCATCCGCATACAGGTACGCACACAGCAGTCGGCCGGACTGCTGACGAACAAGGTCGCGGCGGTAGCCCGCCTTGCCGATGATCTCATCCGAAGCAGACAGGTTGACGATAATGTGCGCGCCCATCTGCGCCAGCGCGGTGGACGGCGGGTTCGGCACCCACAGGTCCTCGCAGATCTCAACGCCCAGCACCATATCCTCGGCACCTTCATCACAGCAGCGGTAGACAAGCCCCGAACCCAGCGGAACCGGACCCTGACCGGCAAACTCGACCCACACGGGATCTGCGGGCGCCGGAGCAAACCAGCGGCGCTCGTAGAACTCGCCATAGTTGGGCAGATACTTCTTGGCCGTGAGGCCCAAAAGCTCACCCGCGCAGCAAACGGCGGCGCAGTTGTAGATATTCTCGGCAACTGCAACGGGAAGACCGATGGTAAAGACAATCGGCAGCTCACGAGTCTCGTCGAGGATATGTACCAGAGCGGCCTCACAGGCATGCAGCAGCGTGCGGTTATGGAACAGGTCGGCCGCGGTATAGCCGCACAAGTTGAGCTCGGGCAGCACCAGCGCGCGAACGCCGCGCTCGGTAGCCTCGCGAACAGCCGCCAGCGCAACCTCGGCATTGCCTTCGACATCGGCCACGCGAATCTGCGGCGACGCCGCCGCCACACGCAAAAAGCCATCAGACTGAGAAAGGTGAAGATTCATAAGAATGCTCCCGTGCGTAGACGCCATTCACAACAATTAGCAAGCCCTATTGTAGTTCAACCGCCGGGTGCAACCGCATCCCACCAACTTGGTGAGCTATTGATGAGTTGATGGTATCTGTTAAATGTCACGTACGATTCACATCTGGTGGGTACCCTGATGGCTACACGAAACGAAGCAGATTTACACCGGGAGGGTCCCGCATGACAACCAAGTACACCGACGCGCCGCGCACGCGCGTCATGACGCCGGCATCGCTCAACAACGGCGTGCACGAGAACCATTCCATCGGACAGACCATGGCCATCGCGCCCAAAAAGGGCCTGTTCGATGACATTTCCATTCCCCAGATCATCGCCGGCGCTGCAGCTGCCGCCACGAGCGTCGCGCTTGCTTCCAAGATTGGTATCGCTGGTTCGGTAATTGGCGCCGCCGTGAGCTCGGTCATCACCGTTGTGTCCTCACAGGTCTATCGCCACTTTATCTCTGCCAGCGCCAAAGCCCTCAAAGGTACGCACGCCGACGTCGACTACCCCGCCGGCGCCTATGAGCCCGTTGAATTTAATGCCGAAGAGCACCTGGGCGGCGCCGCGACTACGCAGGAGATGCGTCAGATTGCGGGGCGCGCGACCACGGCGCGCGTCGCCCCCAACAGCTTGCGCGCCAAGGCGGCGGCAGAGCGCAGCCAGACGCAAAAGAAGGTCATCGTCTTCTCGATCGCCATCGCCATCGTCGCAGTCATCGCCTGCACTGGTGCCATCCTTATCACCACCGCCGGTGAGGGTCTGGGCGAGCGCCCCGAGCCAATCCTTTCGTCACGCACGACCGAGCACGACGCGGATAGCTCCGGTCAATCGCAAAGCCAGCAGGACGATCCGCAGGGCACCCCCGCATCCGCCGACTCGTCCTCGAACGCCCCCGATCAATCGCAGGGCGCCGATTCTTCTGTGAACAACAGCGGCACACAATCCGGCACGACCGACTCAAGCCAAACGACTGACGGCTCTCAGCCGAGCACGGGTGACCAGACGAGCGGCAATGCATCGGGCACAGGATCTACCGACAACGGCAACACCAACAGCCCGAACAGCTCGGGCGAAACTGCGTCCGGCATGGCATCTGACAGCTCGAGCCAAGGCACGACATCGGGCAACTAAGCACGTTTGCCTCTCATAGATAACCGACCTGCATAACGGGCGCGAACCGGCAACGGTCGCGCCCGTTTACCTTGGGCGACGAGATGGCAAGCCCCGTGCGATGGTAAGATGCTTTGGTGTGTAAAGAGGAGATTTGCCATGAGCAAGACAATAGTTAGGCCCACGCTTTCGCTGGGCAACCACATCTATCTGTATCGCCTGCTGCGCGATGCGATTGGGTGCGGCAAGCAAACGTTTATGACGCAGGTCGAGGAGGCACTCGCCGCCGGCGACATGACCGCTTATGACCTGGGCTTTGAGTCCACGCGCGAGCTGCTCGAGGAGCTCGACGACTGCATTAAGCTGACCGTCTTTAAGGGCGGTCGCCTGTATGCCACCGTCATCGCCAACGAGGCCTGGGATACCGCCCTTGCCAAGGGCGAGGACAAGCCCAAGGCTGCCAAGGGCGCCAAGCAGTCCTACAAAAAGAAAAAGCGCAGTGAGAAGGACCTCAAGGCCGTGCGTCCCAAGCACGTTAAGCGTCCCGAGCCCGAAGCCATGGTTGACGCCGCGCCGGAACCCGAGCCCGAGGCAGAGATCGAAATCGCTATTGAGGTAACAGCAGAAGCCGAAACCGAAATCGCCACCACGATCGATTCCAAAGTCATATCCGAGCAGGAAGCCACTGCGGAGCTCGACGAGGCTCCCAAGTCGACAACCGAAGAAGCCGCCAGCCAACCTGAGACGCCTGCGTTCCAAAACAACGATGTCTTTGGCGACGAGGCCGAGGACGATCAGTCCGACGAGCCCGCCGATCAAGGCGCTACCGAGTCGGCGCCGGAGCCCGAGACGCCGCAGCCCGCCATCTCGCTCACGGTCGTCTATGACCCCGAGAACGCCAACGCCGGCATCACCACCATGGCATCCACGCCCATCGAGGCAAAGTCGAGCGTCGAGAACGAGAACGCGACGCAGGTTGAGGTTGAAACTGCAGCTGCAGACGCGCCCGTCACCGTGGAGCCCGCAGATTCCACAATCAAGCCGGAAGCGACACCGGAGCCCACACCCGTCATCGAGTCCGTACCCACCGCTGCTTGCGACCAAATTTCCGCACCGG
>CAJMPE010000194.1 GCA_905215275.1 uncultured bacterium
AAGACGGAGCCCAAGGAGACTAAGCAAAAGCTGCATCCCATCGAGACCATTCCCGATATGCTGGGCGTCGAGATTTCGTTTATCCGCTCGCTCGCCGAGAACGACCTCATTCGCATCATCAAGAGTCCGCAGAATCGTGAGCTCGTCGATGGCCGCGATTTCCCGATCATCCGCTACTGCTCCGAGCTGTCACGCTTCCATATCGAGCCGCGCAACCTGCGTCAGTACGTGTCTTCCGCCAACCGTGAGTCCTCGATGTTTGAGCAGGTGCTCGTGAGCATGCTCGGAATGGATACCTCCGATGACGAGCGCGACGCCAAGCTCGAGCGTGCTTTTAAGAAGCTGCACGACCTCACCGAGGGTGTGCACACCGCGCTCCTTAAGAACCGTGTCTTTGAGTCGCTCAACGCCGTGGTCGAGGACGCCGACATCGATGCACTCGATGAGGAAATCACTCGCTGCGAGTCCACCAAGGCCAAAAACGAAGAGACAGCCGCGCCGGCTTCGCACGAGGATTCTCTCGTAAAGCCGCTCAAGGTCGTCGCCCCTTCGCACTCCGGCACCGCCACCGCGGGCATATAACCGCTGCTGAAATTTCGGCAACCCATTGAAAGGTCATGCAATGTACGACTTCGAATCTCATATCGTCGATATCCCCGACTATCCCGAGCCCGGAGTCGTCTTTAAGGACATCACGCCGCTCTTTGGAAATCCCGAGGCCCTGAAGGCCATGGTGGATGCCCTGGCCGAGCATTTTGCCGACATGGGCATTACCAAGGTCGTAGGACCCGAGGCCCGCGGCTTTATGGTCGGTGTGCCCGTGGCCGTCGCCCTTGGTGCCGGCTTTGTTCCCGCACGTAAGCCGGGCAAACTACCGCGCAAGACGGTAAGCGAGAGCTACGAGCTCGAGTATGGAACGGATTCTATCGAGATCCACGCCGATGCCATCAGCTCTAAAGATACCGTGTTGATTCTGGACGACTTGGTCGCGACGGGCGGAACCGTCGAGGCAACAGGTAAACTGGTGCGAGATATGGGCGCAAAGCTTGTGGGCTACGGTTGTATCCTTGAGCTTGCGTTTCTCAACCCGCGCAAGAAGCTCACGCCTTCTAACGAGGACGTTGAACTCTTTAGCCTGGTAACGGTGGACTAGCCGCTACCCTTAGATACCGGAAAGGAAGCTACATGCGCACAGCAAACACGCACAGAAACATGGCTCGCTGCGCTGCTACGGCAACCCTCGCTTGTGTTTTGGGCCTGGGCCTCGTGGCTCCGGCCTACGCCGATACCGCATCCGACCTTGCCGCCGCTCGTACCAAGCTCGAGCAGATTGGCACCCAAACCCAGCAAATTCATGAAGAACTCTCCGCTCAGACGCAGGAGCTTGATCAGACTGCAGGCGAGATCACGCAAAAGCAGCAAGAGATTGCCGAAGGTCAGGCAAAGCTTTCGTCCTACGTTGCCGGTGAGTACAAGACCGGCGGTCTGAGTCTTCTTCAGGTTCTGACGGGCGTCGACGATCTAGGCGACATGCTCAACCGTCTCTTCTACTACGGTAAGGTGTCCGACAAACAGGCCCAGACCATTCAGGATGTCAAGGACCTTAAGCAGCAGCTCACCGATAAGCAGGCCGAGCAGGAGAAGAACGTCGCCGCGACGCAGAAGAAGGTCGACGAGCTCAATGCCCAGCAGGCTGAGGCCCAGAGTGTCGTGAACTCCCTGGATTCACAGCTGCAGGCCGAGCTTGCTGCCGAGGCCGAGGCCAACGCCGCACTGCAGGCTGGCATCAATGCCAGCACTGCCGAAAAGGCCACGGTGAGCAACGACACCGCCGGTACGACCGAGAACACCAATAACAGTGGCGGCACGACCAACAACGGCGGCGACAACACCCCCGCGCCCGCTCCTGCTCCCACGCCGCAGCCCGTGACGCCTGCTCCGGCACCCACGCCTTCCGCACCGAGCCAGTCCGTTGACGGTGGTACCGTTGTTTCGCGCGCCTACAGCAAGCTCGGTTATGCGTATTCTTGGGGCGGCATTGGACCGAACAGCTTTGACTGCTCCGGCTTTGTAAGCTACTGCCTCACCGGCCGTTATTGCCGCCTTGGTACCACGGGCACCTTCATGGGCTGGACCCGTGTATCCGATCCCCAGCCTGGCGACGTCGTTGTTAACTCTTACCACACCGGCATCTACATTGGTAACGGCCAGATGATCCATGCTTCCGACTACAGCACGGGCGTTATCATCAGCTCCGTCGCAGCCGGTATGAACAACAACTATATCTTCGTACGCTACTAATTTATTACTACAGCGAACGAACGAGGGCCTCGCAATCTTGAGTCACGAGGCCCATTCTTTTTGCGCCTACCGTTTGTCTTAAAATCACGACGTCTATCTAGTATTCAAAACTAGATAGACGTCCAATTGATGAGAAAGACGGCTATAATTGTTGAGGAACAAATAGAAAGGACCCTCAATGAGCTGGGCGCTTATCTCCGATTCGAGCTGCAATCTTCGCGATTGGCAGCCAACCGCACCTCATACCACCTTTGCATTTGCACCCCTTAAGATTCGAGTGGGGGAGCGTGAATTTGTCGACGATCTCTCGCTCGATGTTCACGAGCTCAATTGCGCAGTGCAGGCGGAGTCGAGCGCTTCTTCGAGCGCCTGTCCAAGCGTAGGGGAGTGGGCTGAACTTTTTAAGCTTGCCGAAAAGACGATCTGCATGCCCATCTCGGAGGGCGTATCGGGAAGCTACAATGCCGCGGCCACCGCACGTGACATGGTGCTTGCCGAGGAGCCCAACCGCCAGATTCATTTGGTCAACTCGCGAGCCGCAGGTGGCAAAATGAATCTGATCTTCCTGCTGTTCGACCGCTATCTTGCAAGCAACCCGGATACCTCCTTTGAGGACGCCTGCGCCTACTTCGATAGCTTGGAGCAGAACAGCAAGATCCTCTTTAGTTTGTGCAATTACGAAAACCTTGCGAAGGCCGGACGTATCCCTAAGGCGGCCGGAGTTATTGCCAACAAGCTCAATATCCGCATTTTGGGCACGGCGAGCGAAGCGGGCAAAATTGAACTCGTTGGTCACACCCGTGGCGAAAAGAAGATGCTTGGCAAGATTGTCGATACCATGGAGGCCGAAGGCTTTACTGGCGGCGAGGTCATTATCGACCATGTCGAGAATGAGACGGGCGCCCAGGCACTTGCCAGCCGCATTGTGGAGCATTGGCCAGGCTCCAAGACTATCATCATGCCCTGTAACGGGCTAGATTCCTATTACGCCGAGATGCACGGTCTCATCATCGGTTACGGCATGGGCGTAGCTTCGGGCCGATAATGTCCAACTAGTCAAACGCGCGGGCGGGA
>CAJMPE010000195.1 GCA_905215275.1 uncultured bacterium
GCCGCAATGCACGTACGTCATTCATTATGCTGGAAACTGATGGCTTTACCAGAGTTTTTATCATTATTTGAACAATTTAGCAGGCAGAACCGCTGATGAAACGGTTTATCAATGTGAACGTCTTTTGGATGGAACGCAGTCGGCCCTACGCGTTAATGTCCTTGAAGCCCTCGCCGAAGGTTTCCGTAACGTCGGCCACGGTCACGATGGCGCGCGGGTCGCGCTCGCGCACGATCGTCTTGAGCGTATTGAGCTCGCGACGGCTCACGATGACCATGATCACCGGTTTCTCGGCACCCGAGTACATACCGGTCGCCTTAAACTTGGTGCAGCCGCGGCCCAGGCCATACATGATGTCGGCCGCGATATCGGGAAACTTGTCCGAGATGATGAGCACCATACGGCGCCTGTTGCCGCCGTCGACCACAGCATCGATCACATAACCGCTAATGACCATCGAAAGGCCTGCATACAGCGCGTTTTCGACCGAGAAGACCGGAGCCGAGAGCGCGCACACGGCGACATCGATCGCCATGACGGTGGAGCCCACCGGTAGCGATGTGTTGCGCGAGATAATCTGACCGATGGTGTCCGAGCCGCCAGTGTTGGCGCCGGCGCGCAGCACCATGCCGTAGCCGATGCCCGTGATAATGCCGCCCCACATAGCGGGCAGCATCAGATCGGCATGTGCCAGCGGCGCCACAAACGGAGCGAACAGGTCGGTGAAAAAGCCCAGCAGCACAAAGCCCGTCGCCGTCTGTACCACGTAGAACATGCCGCCCTCGCGCATAACCACCAGCAGCAGCAAGGCGTTCATCACAATGGTTTGAATACCGACAGGCAGCGAGACGCCATGAGACGCACCGACCGCCTGGATAATCGTGGCGAGGCCCGTAACGCCGCCGGCGGCAAGACCGTTGGGAATCAAAAACAGGTCCGTCGCGACGGCTGCCAGGGCGCAGCCCAGCATAATCTTGGGCAGATCGTGAAAGAAGTTCAGCGAAAGAATGCGCTTGATGTCCAGACGATATGCCATGCTGCCTCCCTCAAAAAAGCGCACCCAAACGAGTGCGCTTTGAACTTCTTGCTGTATTCGATTCTACCGATTCATCGAGCAAATACCACCCCTGCGAAGTGTTTGCATCGACCCGGAGCCAACCATGTGCCTAGGCGTCCGAGCCTTCCGCATCGGCGTTGCCGGTTGCCCAGCGATGGTAGCCGATCACAAACGGATCCAGATCGCCATCGTCGAGAACGGCCTCGACGTTGCTGGTCTCCACGCCCGTACGCAGGTCCTTGACCATCTGGTACGGGTAGAGCACGTAGCTGCGAATCTGGTTACCAAAACCGATCGTGGTCTTCGGCCCGCGGATCTCGTCAAGCGCCTCGGCGCGCTTCTCAAGCTCGATCTCGTACAGACGGGCCTTGAGAATCTGCATGCACGCGGCCTTGTTCTGAATCTGGCTGCGCTCGTTTTGGCAAGTGACAACGATGCCGCTGGGAAAATGCGTCACGCGTACGGCGGAGTCGGTGGTGTTGACGCCCTGGCCGCCCGGGCCGCTCGCGTGATACACGTCCACGCGGATATCGTCGGGACTGATCTCGATGTCGATATCGTCAGGCAGCACGGGGATGACCTCGACGCCGGCAAACGTGGTCTGGCGGCGCTTCTTGTCGTCGGTGGGGCTAATGCGCACCAAGCGGTGCACACCGGCCTCGGCACGCAGCATGCCAAACGCGTCCTTGCCCTCGACGGTAAAGGTCGCACGGTCGATGCCGATGACCTCGGCCGCGGGGCAGTCGTTGATGGTAACCTTCCAGCCGCGACGCTGGCAGTACTTCATGTACATCTTAAAGAGCATGAAGGTCCAGTCCTGCGCCTCCAGGCCACCCTGTCCGGGCTTGATGGTCACAATCGCGTCGCCGTGATCGAACTCACCGGTAAACCAGCTCGAAAGCTCGAGCTCGTCGATAGCGCGGGCCAGGCGTTCTGTCGTAGCGGCAGCCTCCTCGCGCAGCGCGGCGGCATCGGGGTCGTCGCCCATCTCCTCGGCAAGCTCCAGCGCCGCACGGGCGTCAGATAGCTCGCCGCGCGCGGTATCCACGGCAGCGATATCTTCCTTGGCTCGAGCGATCTCCTCCATGGTGGCGCGAGCGGCGTCGGCGTCATCCCAAAAGCCGGGGGCCACGCTTTTTGCCTCGAGCTCGGTCACGCGCGTGCGCTTCTCGTCCAAATGAAGATACGACTCGACCTCGCCGAGCCGGTCCGCAAACGCGTCCAGCTCGGCGGGCGTTACCTCTAAAGCCTCGGCCATTAACGATTCCTGCCGTGGCAGTACTTGAACTTCTTGCCGCTGCCGCAGGGGCAAGGGTCATTGCGGCCAACGTTGACGTACGGGTCGTCGCTCTCGTCCTTGCGGTAGGTGGTCACCTTGCCGCCGTTGTTGACAGCAGCCGGGCCTCCCTGGACGGCCGTACGAGCCTGCACCTGTGCCTGCTTGCGCAGCACCGAGTTGCCGTTGTCGCCATCGACATCGGCGGGGCCGGAGAAGCGCGCACCCTCGAGCGCGGGGTCCTCCTTGTGCTCCACGGCGTGCGGGGCGGCCTTGATCTCGATGCGCAGGACGGTGCGCAGGTAATCCTCGTACATGGTGTCGACGAGCATCTGGAACGCGCCATAAGCCTCGGTCTTGTACTCGACCAGCGGATCGCGCTGACCAAAGCCGCGCAGTCCGATACCGGTCTTGAGGTAGTCCATCTCCTGCAGGTAGTTCATCCAGCGGGTGTCGATGACGCGCAGCATGACCTGGGTGTTGAGCTCGCGCATGAGGTCCTCACCCAGGCGCTCGGCCTTCATGTTGTAGCACTTCTCAACGTAGGCCAGGACATCGGCAGCAAGGGCCTCGAAGTCCTCGTCGGGGAACTTCGGCGTATCGATATGGCCGGTGAGCTCAACGACCCACTTGCGCAGGCCCTCGAGATCGCGCTCGCCCTCGTGGCTGTCCTTGGTGCAGAACTCCTGTACGCAGCGGTACACGGTGTCGTGCATGACCTCGGTGATGTGGTCGGTCAGGTCTTTGCCATCCAGAATCTTGTTACGCTCGGCGTAGATGACCTGGCGCTGCTTGTTCATGACGTCGTCGTACTCAAGGACGCTCTTACGCATGGAGAAGTTGATGCTCTCGACCTTATGCTGGGCGTTCTCGACGGCCTTGGAAATGATCTTGTGCTGGATGGGCATATCGTCGCCCATGTCGGCCGTGACCATCATCTTGGAGACGCGGTCCATCCTGTCGCCGCCGAACAGGCGCATGAGGTCGTCCTCCAGGGAGATGTAGAAGCGGGTC
>CAJMPE010000196.1 GCA_905215275.1 uncultured bacterium
AGCTGGGGACGTTCCCTATGTGCCGGCAGCTAGGTAAGTCCCTATCTGCCGGCAGTTTGGGACAGCCCTTTGATGGCTGCGCCCCCCCAGAGGGGTGGAGTAATACAGCCTACTCTGTCTTTTAGGGCTTTGGTGTTCCGCTCCTTTATGTTTCACAAGGATCGTCGCATGCGCATTTACGCGCAGAGTCTTGCGCGATGATTCGCATGGCCGCGCAAATATCTGCTAACTATGGCTAAATAATGACCGACAAGCAAATAAACACGCAAATACGAGCAAATGCGCGCGCATTTGTGCGAATATAGGGCTGTTGGAAATGAAGAACTTCCGATGATTCAGGAGGCACATATGGCAGATTCCAAACAGGCTCCGCTCGACGCCGAGGCAGCCGCAAAGGCGGCGTTTGCCTCGGTCCAGGATCAGCCGTTCCCCGATGATATCTTTACGGCCCCCGAGCTCCGCTGGGCCGTGATCGGGTGCGGCGTTATCGCCAACCAAATGGCCCAGTCCCTCGCTCTGGCCGGCCGCAAGCTCGCGGGTGTCGCCAACCGTACGCTGTCCAAGGCCCAGGCTTTTGCCGAGCAGTATGGCGTCGAGAAGGTGTACGAGACGATTGAGGACCTCTACGCCGATCCAGACATCGATGCCGTCTATATCACCACGCCGCACAACACGCATATCACCTATCTGCGTGCCGCGCTGGCCGCCGGCAAGCACGTGCTCTGCGAAAAGGCCATTACCCTCAACTCCGCCGAGCTCGACGAGGCCCGTGCCATCGCCGACGAGCATAACGTGGTCCTTATGGACGCCACCACGGTGCTTCACATGCCGCTGTATCAGGAGCTGCGCCGTCGCATGGATGCTGGCGAGTTCGGCCGCATGAATCTCGCTCAGCTCAACTTTGGCAGCTATAAGGAGTACGGCGACCTGACCAACCGCTTCTACAACCGTAGCCTTGCCGGCGGCGCCATGCTCGACATTGGCGTGTATGCCCTGTCCGTCATGCGCCTGTTTATGGCCAGCCAGCCAGCCGAGGTCGTGTCTCTGGGTAACCCCTGCGAGACCGGCGTGGACGTTGCAGGCGGCATCGTCTGCCGCAATGCCGAGCAGCAGCTGGGCGTCGTGAGCCTTACGCTCCACTCCAAACAGCCCAAGCGCTCGGTCATCAGTTTCGATAAGTGCTATATCGAGGTCAACGATTATCCGCGCGCCGACCATGCAACCATCGTGTGGACTGCAGACGGTCACCGTGAGGAGGTCCACGCTGGCACCGAGGCATACGCTCTGTGCTACGAGATGGCCGACCTGGAGAAGGCCGTTGCCGGCGATGATTCGAAGCGCGAGCTTCTGGGCTATGCTTCCGATGTTATGGAACTTATGACCAAGCTCCGCGCCGATTGGGGAGTCGTGTACCCCGAGGAGGAGTAAGCGATGCTTGCGGAAGATAGGCTCAACGCGATTGTGTCGATGGTACAGCAGACCGGCTCGGTCACCGTACCGGAACTTGCCGAAGCCCTGGGCGTGACACCGTCCACCATTCGCCGTGACTTGCAAACGCTCGACCGCGCGCACCGTATCGCCAAGGTGCACGGAGGCGCGACAAGTCTGGAGCGCGCGCACGTGACGCGCGACCTAACGCTCAATGAGCGCAGCGATCTCCATAATGATGACAAGGAGCGCATCTGCGCCCGTGCGGCGGCGCTTGTGGAGCCCGAGAGCTTTGTGTACATCGATTCAGGTTCGACGACGCTTAGGCTCATCGAGCATCTTCCGCGCCTTGAGGGCGTCACCTATGTGACCGATTCCGTGCTCCATGCTCAGCACCTCGCTCTGCGCGGCATGCGCACCGTGGTGCTGGGCGGCGAGCTCAAGCCCGAGACCGAAGCACTCGTTGGCCCCGATGCCTTGGCAACCCTGGACCGCTATAACTTCAACTGCGGTTTTTGGGGTTCCAATGGCATCGCCGCCGAGCAAGGTCTCACCACACCGGATATCGAGGAAGCGCAGGTCAAGCGTATCTCGATGCGCCATACCGCCAAACGCTTCGTAATCTCGGACGCCAGCAAATTTGGCATGGTGGCGCCCGTCAAGTTTGCGGACTTCCGCGACGCAACGATCATTACCGCAGGTGAGGTCCCCGCCAAGTATCGGGCGATGGATAACGTCATCACGGTCTAGCGACAGGGCAAGGTCAAAACCATTTAGGTTCCTCAATAGAAAAGCGGCAACACCCTCGATGGGCGATGCCGCTTTTGTTGTCTGCCGTTTTGTCTAAATCTGTAACAACTAGACCGTTAAAAGTGGGCTAGGTGTTACAGATTGAGATGCTTCCGAACCTTGCCGTCCCTTTGTCTCGATCTGTAACATCTGGGACCGATTTTGACGAGTTATTGTTACAGATTGAGATTTTCCCTTGAGGGGGATTCGAATGTCTCGATCTGTAACAGATAGACCGGAAAATGGGTTCTAACTGTTACAGATCGAGACGTTTTGGGACCGCGGCTGAGCCATTGGGGCAAAACCACCACGAAGGTGCCTGTCCCCATTGTGGTGGTTTAGGGCTCCCAGGGGCAGGGGGCTTCGATGTGGATGTGCTCGCCGGTTACGGGATGCGTAAAGGACACGCTGTGGGCGTGGAGCATCAGGCCGCAGGGGCGCGGCGTTCCGTACAGGTCGTCGCCAACCAGGGGATGACGCTCGCTCGCCAGATGCACGCGGATTTGGTGCTTGCGGCCGGTGAGCAACTCGACATCGATATACGAGCGCGTGGGCAGGCCACGGCGACTCTTAAGACGCTTGAGCACCTTGACGCGCGTCTGAGACGGCTTGCCGCTGGCGCCGACGCGCATCTTGCGGCTGTCGTGACGGTCGCGGGCGATGGGCTTGTCGATGAGCTTTTCGTTCCAGTCGATTTTGCCCTCGGCGAGCGCCAGATAGTGCTTTTCGAAAGCGTGGCCGATCACCATCTGGTCAAAGGCGGGCTGCGTCTGCTTGTCGAGCGAGAACAACACCACGCCGGTGGTGTCGCGGTCCAGGCGGTTGAGCGGCTGCATGTCGGTCGCGGCAAAGCCGTCGCCCATCGCCAGCAGCAGGTCGCTGGCGTAGTCGGTGAGCGTACGCTCGCCGGTGCCGTCGCCGTGGACGATCATGCCGGCGGGCTTGTCGATGGCCATGAGCCAGGCGTCGCAGTAGAGGACTTGAGGTTCTTCGTTCACGTGTAAGCCTTTCGGTTAGCTGATTCCCGCAAACATGCAGCCCGAGGTCGCCCCGCGCAGACGGGCGGCGGGCTTGCGGCCGG
>CAJMPE010000197.1 GCA_905215275.1 uncultured bacterium
TTGATGTTGTTAGCACCCTGGTCCTGCAGTTCCAGCATAATCTCGACCAGGCGCTCAGGCGAAATCTCAAGGCCAAAATTGCCGGTCGAGATCTCGTGGTTCTGGCAGTAGATACATTTAAGCGAGCAACCGCTAAAGAAGATCGTGCCCGAACCGGCCTCGCCCGAGATAGGCGGCTCCTCCCACATATGAAGCGCCGCGCGGGCCACCCTGAGCGTGTCGTTAGCACCACATACGCCGCGCGCGCCCTCATCGCGCGCCGCACCGCAACGGCGCGGACACAAATGGCAGGCGGGCGAAAAAAGTTCGGTCAACGACGTCGGCATAAAAAACATGCTCCAAAACAACGATTCAGCAGCTCAAACGTAAAGACCCGGACCGCACAGACGGCTCCAAGCCCAAGGTGCCGTAATCGTCCGACACGATTTTTGTAATGTCAAGACTGGAATCAACAAAGTGCCGCTTTATGATGTAGGTATTCCGCCCCCCGCGGAGCAACTGGGTGAACCGTCGCGTTTATTTAGGGAGCCCACACAGTCGTACTTAGTACAGGTATCCTTCGTTGTTAAGGACGCTGGAACAGTCGATGAGGGCACCCACCTGTTTTAGGTGGGTTCATTTTCGTAACGTGGGGGGTGGTTTTCTTTTGCCGATTTTGCCAAAAATTGCCATCGCAGATCCCGTATGATACCCAACAGTACTCGGCAGAACCCCCGCCAACATCCCAATATCTGGTAAGCGCGTGATAATCGCACGGCGCAAACCCCCGCACCCCCTCGGTCGAGTATCATGGGTCAGCTATGCCTTTTTGCGCGTAGCGCCCTTTGACCTTTTCCTTCGACGCTTGGCGGTTTTCGATTCATGGCTTTCTCCACGAGCTTCATACCGTACTTTTGCGTGGCGGTCGCGGCTTTTATCACGACCTTCCTTGCGGTGCCCCTGGTCAAGCGCCTGGCAATCAAGCTCGACGCCGTCGACTATCCTTCCAAGCGCCGCATCAACACTAAACCCATCCCGCGCATGGGCGGCACGGCGGTCTTTTTGGGCCTCGTCGTCGCCTGCATCGTGCAGATCCTGGGCACCTGGTACCTGGGCTGGCCGCCCGTTTTGGTACCGCACCCGCGCCTTCACATCAGCTACCCCGTGCTGGCACTCTCCTTTACCGTGATCTTTGCGACCGGCGCGATTGACGACGTCTTCCAGCTCAAGCCCAAGCAAAAGCTGGCCGGCCAGGTGCTCGCCTCGCTCATCGCCTGCATCGGCGGCTTAAAAATTGGCGTCATCATCAACCCGTTTGCCCCCGGCGAGATCATGCTTGGCTGGCTCGCCTACCCCATCACCGTGATCTACCTGGTGGCGTTCACCAACATCATCAACCTCATCGACGGCCTCGACGGCCTGGCCACGGGCATTTGCGGCATCGCATCGTTCACCATGTTCACGATGGCCATGCTTTCGGGCCGTATCGACGCCGCCGCGCTCTCCATCGCGCTCTTTGGCTCGTGCGTGGCTTTTCTGCATTACAACTTCAACCCCGCGAGCATCTTCTTGGGCGACTCGGGGTCGCTGCTGCTGGGCTTCGCTTTGGGCTCCATCTCGCTGCTCAACGTGAGCCGCACCGCCGCGCTCACCTCGCTCATCATCCCGCTCATCGTGGCAGGCGTGCCCATCATCGACACGTTCAGCGCCATCGTGCGTCGCAAGCGCGCCCACATTAGCATCGGACAGGCCGACAAGGGCCACATCCACCACCGCCTGATCCAAGAGGGCTACAACCAAAAGCAGGCCGTGCTGCTCATCTACGCCTGGTGCATCATGCTTTCGGCCGGCGCCGCCGCAATCAATCAGGTCGAGGTGCCCACGCGCGTGCTCATTTTTGTCGTGCTCGCCATTGGCTCGACGGCCTTCGCCAAGCACCTGCACCTGTTTGAACCTGTGCTACGCCACCATTACAACAAGCGCACGCACGAGGACGAGCTGGTAACCCCCGAGGATCCCGCTTTTAAGCAGGAGGAGCAAGCAGCCGAGGAACGTAAAGAAGAGCGCCACCACAAGCCCTAGGATAAGCTGCCGAGGATGCGCCCAGGCAACACTGGCCAAGCGCAGCCGCGCCGCACCCATCGCACAAGCCGCCCCTCTCCCGCCCCTCGCCTACTTACGCCCTACCCCTTTCAATAAACGCGTTATCATCTTGATCAATACGCATACGTTAGGAGCAATCATGCCAAACGAGAACAGCTACGAAGTCGCGCTGCAAAAGAGCAACGCCATTCGCGAGGGCCTGGCAAAGACGCCCGAGAAGTTCACCATGCTCACCGGCGACCGCCCGACCGGACGCCTGCACCTGGGCCACTACTTTGGCACCCTCAAGGGCCGTGTTGAACTGCAGAACATGGGTGCCAAGACCAACGTACTCATCGCCGACTACCAGGTCATCACCGACCGCGACACCACCGAGCATATCCAGGACAACGTGTACAACATGGTCATGGACTACCTTGCCTGCGGCATCGACCCCGACAAAACCATGATCTACGCGCACTCCGCCGTGCCCGCCGCAAACCAGCTCATGCTACCGTTCCTGTCGTTGGTGTCCGAGGCCGAGCTGGCGCGTAACCCCACGGTCAAGGCCGAGATGGAGGCCTCGGGCCACGAGCTCACCGGCCTTCTGCTCACCTACCCGGTGCACCAGGCCTGCGACATCCTGTTCTGCAAGGGCAATGTGGTGCCCGTCGGTCGCGACCAGCTGCCGCACATCGAGCTCACCCGCACCATCGCACGCCGCTTTAACAACCGCTACGGCAAGGTATTCCCCGAGGTCGACGCGCTGCTGTCCGAGACCCCGCTGCTGCCCGGCCTTGACGGTCGCAAGATGAGCAAGAGCTACGGCAACGCCATCAATATTTCGATGACCGCCGAGGAGACGGCCAAGCGCATCAAGAAGAGCCAGACCGACTCCGAGCGCATGATCACGTTTGATCCCGAGAACCGCCCCGGCGTGTCCGGCCTGCTTTCGACGGCTGCCATCTGCACCGGTCGTTCCGAGGTCGAGATTGCCGATGAGATCGGCATGGGCGGCTCCGGCCAGCTCAAGAAGTACGTGACCGAGGCCGTCAACGAGTACTTCGCCCCAATCCGCGAGCGTCGCCAGCGCTACGAGAACGACCTGAATTACGTCAAGGACGTGCTGCACGAGGGCAATCGTCGCGCCAACGAGATCGCCGAGCAGACCCTGGCCGAGGTTCAGGACGCCATGGGCATGGTGTACTAGACAAAGCGCTTTCGCACAACATAGA
>CAJMPE010000198.1 GCA_905215275.1 uncultured bacterium
TTGCCGTTTTCTGCGAAATGCGGCGTGCACGGTAATAGTGCTTTTTCAGGTACAGTTTATGTGCCTTGCGATATTTTAAAATTGCATGGAAACTCGGATATAAAAACACTTCCATCGTTGATTTTATTGCCGGATCCCTGTCCTTTATGACCGCAATTTCCTGTTTTACATATTTAAAAAACTCCATGTCTACTCCTCAATGTCTGATTGCTGTTACTTTATTTTACGGAACAACCGCCACATCCGCCACAACAATTTGTCATATCCGAATCGCCATAGATATAATTGGTCACGTCATTTAAGCTGCAAATCGCCTGAGAAGAAATGCCTTCTCCCGTACCGGTAAAACCAAGTCCTTCCTCGGTCGTTGCCTTTACATTGACACGGTCGATGTCAAGCTTTAAGGTGTCTGCAATATTTTTGCGCATTTCATCGATATACGGACGCATTTTCGGCTTCTGCGCAATAATCGTTGCATCAATATTTTCAATGACATAATTCTTTTCATCTAAAAGCTTTCCAACCCGTCTTAACAGTTCCAGACTGGAAATGCCTTTATATCTGTCATCGTTGTCCGGAAAATGCTTTCCAATATCTCCAAGCGCCGCCGCACGGCGCGCCCTGCCGCTCACACCGGCCTGTCCAAGAACACCATATTCGCCGCCACCCATAGCGCCGAGGACGCCCTCGTACTGCTTGACGCCACGGCAAACGGCCTCACCGCCGAGCAGGCAACCGAGCGCCTGGACGCCTCCGGCCCCAACACCATCGAGGCACCGACCAAGACGCTCGCCCGCCGCATCGCCGACGCGTTCATCGATCCCTTCGCCGGCATCCTCGCCGCGCTCGCGCTGGTCTCGCTCTACATCGACGTGCTCGCCGTGCCCGAGCCGCAGCGCGACCCCTCCACGGTCATCGTCATCGGCATCATGCTGCTGGTATCGGGCGGCATGAAGTTTATCCAGGAAGCCCGCAGCGGCAATGCGGCAGAGGCCCTCAAGGACCTGGTCTCCAACACTTGCACCGCCCTGCGCGACGGCGAGCGCGTCGAGATCCCCTTCGACGAGCTCGTCCCCGGCGATGTGATCCGTCTCTCTGCCGGCGATATGGTGCCGGCCGATGCCCGCATCATCACCGCGCGCGATCTGTTTGTAATCGAGTCCGCGCTCACCGGCGAGAGCGAGGCCGTCGAGAAGACAGCTGCCATCACCGTCGTCGAGGGTGCCGACGGCTCCGCGCTGCCGCTCTCCGCCTGCAAGAACATCGTCTTTACCGGCACCTCCGTGCAAAACGGCACCGCCATGGCGCTTGTCGTTGCCACCGGCTCGGACACCTACCTGGGCAGCATCGCCAAGATGCTCAACGGGCGCGGCGAGAAGAGCGCGTTTGACCGCGGTGTCTCGAGCGTCTCCATGCTACTCGTACGCCTCATGCTCGTTATGGCGCCGGCCGTCTTTGCCATCAACGCCGCCACCAAGGGCAACGTCATCGACGCGCTGCTGTTCGCCACGAGCGTGGCCGTGGGCATCACGCCGCAGATGCTCCCCGTCATCGTGACCACGAGCCTGTCGCAGGGCGCCAAGGACCTCGCCCGCCGCCAGGTTATCGTCAAGGAGCTGCCGGCAATCCAAAACCTCGGCGCGATGGACGTCCTGTGCTGCGACAAGACCGGCACCCTCACCGAAGACCGCATCGTGCTCGAGCGCTACCTCAACACCGACGGCAACGAGGACGCACGCGTGCTGCGTCATGCGTTTTTGAACAGCTTCTTCCAGACCGGCCTCAAGAACCTTATCGACCTGGCCGTAATCGACCGTGCCGACGTGACGCCCTCGACCGTCGCACCCGATTCCATGCTGGGTCAGAGCCTGCGCGACCGCTATACCAAGGTCGACGAGGTGCCCTTCGATTTCTCGCGCCGTCGCCTGAGCGTAGTTGTAGCCGACGCCCAGGGCAAAACCCAGATGGTTACCAAGGGAGCTGCCGAGGAAATGCTCGAGATCTGCTCCTTTGTCGAGGTCGATGGCATCGCCCAGCCGCTCACCAAAGACAGGCTCGCCCAGATTCGCAAGCAGGTCGCCGGGCTTAACGCCGAGGGCCTACGCGTAATTGCCGTGGCGCAGAAAACCAATCCGCGCTGCGTGGGCGAGTTTGGCATCGCCGACGAATGCGACATGGTGCTGATGGGCTTTTTGGCCTTCCTCGATCCACCTAAAGCAAGTGCCGCGGGCGCCGTCACCACCCTCGAAGCCAAGGGCGTGGCGGTAAAGGTCCTGACCGGCGACAACGATCGCGTCGCCGCCACCGTCTGCGAGCAGATCGGCATCGACGCGAGCAACGTCTTGCTCGGCTCCGAGATCGATGCACTCGATGACGCCGAACTTGCCGAGCGCGCCGAGATAACTCACCTTTTCGCCAAGCTCTCGCCACTGCAGAAGGCACGCCTGGTGCGCGTCATGCGCGAGCTGCTCGGCCACACCGTGGGCTTTATGGGCGACGGCATCAACGACGCCGCCGCCATGCGTGCGAGCGATTGCGGCATCTCGGTCGATTCGGCCGTCGACATTGCCAAGGAATCCGCCGATATCATCCTGCTTCAGAAGGACCTGGGCGTGCTCGAACGCGGCATCATCGAAGGCCGCCGCACCTACGGCAACCTGCTCAAGTACCTCAAGACCACAGTGAGCTCCAACTTTGGCAACGTGCTGTCCGTGACCGTCGCGAGCCTGTTCTTGCCGTTTTTGCCCATGAGCGCCCTGCAGCTGGTGCTGCTGTCGCTGGTCTACGAGATCGTGTGCATCGCGCTACCGTGGGACACCGTCGATGACGCCTGGACCGCCCGTCCGCGTGCCTGGGACGCCGCGTCCATCAAGGGCTTTATGCTCGAGCTGGGCCCCGTGAGCTCGCTGTTTGATATCGTGACCTTCGCCGCGCTCTACTTTGTGGTGTGCCCCGCCGCCGTAGGCGCGAGCTGGTCCGAGCTTGCCGCAGCGAGCGACGCCGCGGGCATGGCGGCCTTTGCGGCGCTCTTCCAGAGCGGCTGGTTTGTCGAGTCCATGTGGTCGCAGACGCTCGTGATCCACATGCTGCGCTCCCCGCGCCTGCCGAGCCCGCGTGACCACGCCGCGCCCGCGCTGTGCGCTCTCACCGTGCTGGGCCTGGCGCTCGTCACCTGGCTGCCGGCAAGCCCCATCGCCGATGCACTCGGCCTCATGACGCTACCCGCGAGCTTTTTCGGCTCTTCGGTGGTTTCTGTGGGAGAGATTCCGGCATAGGCCCAGCTCAGCGGGC
>CAJMPE010000199.1 GCA_905215275.1 uncultured bacterium
ACCGCCTTCCGCCCGCCGCAGTGACGCCGGGTGCGTTCTGCGCTCTGTCCCGCCCGCCGGGACGCGTCTGGAAGAAGGCGACTCCGTCATCCTGTATGTTGCCCCGGACGCCCCCGCATCATCCGTCCGCTGTCCCTCGCTGGTCGGGCTTGACCTTGCCTCCGCGCGCGATGCGCTCTCCCGCGCGGGCGGTTCCGATGCGGCCCTTGCGATCATGACGACCGACACGCACTCCAAGGAGTACGCCGTGTCCTACGTCAGTGAGGCTGCGGGTCATGCGGGCAATGTCTATACGGTAGGCGGAATGTGCAAGGGCTCGGGCATGATCATGCCCAACATGGCCACCATGATCGCAGTTATCACCACCGATGCCCCCGTCGAGCCTGCGGCACTTCATGCCCTGCTGCTCTCGACCGTCAAGCAGACCTTTAACAAGGTAACGGTCGATTCCGACACCTCGACCAACGACACCTGCATCATGCTTGCCTCCGGCGCCGCTGCCGCAGATGCCGAGCCTATCGTCGAGGGCTCCGATGCCTTTGACGAGTTGGCATTTGCCGTGCACGAGGTGTGCGAGAGCCTGGCGCGCAATATCGCCGCCGATGGTGAGGGCGCATCCAAGCTTGTTACGGTCAACGTTACCGGCGCCGTGAACGACGAGGAGGCCGATATCGCCGCCCGTGCCGTTGCCAACTCGCCGCTCGTTAAGACCTGCATCGCCGGCCACGACTGCAACTGGGGCCGCGTTGCCATGGCGCTTGGCAAGTGCGGCGTGAAGTTTAATCAGGAAGACATTTCCATCGACATGATGGGCATGCCTGTCTGTCGCGACGGTCTGACTGTTCCCTTTGACGAGGACGAGGCTCTACGACGTTTCGAGGCGCCCGAGATCGTGATCTCGGCCGACCTGGGCGCAGGCGACGCGGCAACGACTGTGTGGACCTGCGACCTCACGCATGAGTACATCTCCATCAACGGCGACTACCGTTCCTAGATTCTAGGCACGCTGCGCATCTTGCCGCGATTGCGGACGGCGAAGCGCGGCGCGATAACGATACGAAAGACGAGGCAGATTATGAAATTCGCACGCGATTGTCGCTCGAGCGAATCTAACGAAGCAACCGCGCAGCTGCTGTTCGAAGCGCTACCGTGGATTAAGAACCTGACCGGTAAGACGGTTGTTATCAAATATGGCGGAGCCGCCATGGTTGATGAGCAACTGCGCCGCGACGTGATGAGCGACATCGTTTTGCTCAAGATCATCGGTATGCGCCCCGTCATCGTGCATGGCGGCGGCAAGGCTATCAACGAGGCGCTGAGCCATTACGATATTCCCGTCGAGTTTAAGAACGGCCAGCGCGTGACCACGCCGGCGACTATGGATATCGTGCGCGAGGTGCTGGGCGGCAAGGTTAACCAGGAGCTGGTTGCTGCCATCAACCACCACGGCAACCTGGCCGTAGGCGTGTCGGGCAGCGATGCCGGCACGCTCATCGCCGAGCCGCTCGATCCCGAGCTCGGTCGCGTGGGCAAAGTGACGCACGTCAACACCGACTATATCGAGCGCTTACTCGACAGCGAGTACATCCCCGTCATCGCTACCGTCGCGGCGGGGGAGGACGGCGGTTTCTTCAACATCAACGCCGACACCGCCGCCGGTGCCGTTGCCGCGGCGCTCCACGCGCATAAGGCGATCTTTTTGACCGATGTCGATGGCCTGTACAAGGACTTTAGCGACAAGGACTCGCTTATCTCCAACCTAACGCTCGACGAGGTTAACGAAATGCTCTACGGCGGCGAGGTCGATAAGGGCATGATTCCCAAGCTGCGCGCCGCCGTCGATGCGCTTACCGGCGGCGTATTTCGTGCCCACATCATCAACGGTACTACGCCGCATTCGCTGCTCCTGGAGCTGCTGACCGATGCCGGTGTCGGCACCGTGATCCATTCCACCGAGACGGCTTACGAGTTCGATACGCATCCGCATCCGCTTTCGACGTTTGCTGCGCGTCTGACCGAAAACCTTGACGAGGTCGAGAAGCTTCAGACGGTCTAGCTGACCCGCAGCCGCCCCATTCCTGCACCCATAGCCCCGCGCCGTCTGGCGCCCAACGAAAGGCATCCCATGTCACTTGCAGCTCAGCAATCGCTTGAATCCAATTACGTTATGCATACCTTTGGCCGCTCTCCGGTCGAGTTTGTCGAGGGTCACGGCATGAAGCTCACCGGCGACGATGGCCGTGAGTACCTCGACTTTCTTGCCGGCATTGGCGTGTGCAGCCTAGGTCATGGCAACCCGGCTGTGCTCTCGGCGCTCGAGGCACAGACCAAAAAGCTCATGCATGTCTCCAATTACTTCTACATCGAGCAGCGCGGACAGGTCGCGGCGCTGCTGTCCAAGCTTGCTAACGACGACGTAGATGGTGCGCGCGTGCTTGCCGATGCCATTGCCGCCGGCGATGAGACCACGGCAGCTGCTCTTGGTGCCCCGGCTGCGGATGAGCAGGTTTGGGAGACCTTCTTTGCCAACTCTGGCGCCGAGGCCAACGAGGGCTCGATGAAGCTCGCGCGCCTGTACGCCAAGCGTGCCGGTAATGGCGGCAACACCATCGTGTGCATGCGCGGCGGCTTCCACGGCCGTACGCTCGAGACCATTGCCGCCACCATGCAGGATTGGCTGCAGGATAGCTTCAAGCCGCTGCCCAGCGGTTTTGTGGCATGCGATCCTAACGATGTCGAGCAGCTCAAGAGCATTTTCGACACATATGGTTCCGAGATTTGTGCCGTTATGATCGAGCCCATCCAGGGCGAATCCGGTGTGCATCCGCTTACGCAGGAGTTTATCGAGGCCGCGCGCGACTTGGCTCATGCCCACGGTGGCTTGCTCATCGCTGACGAGGTCCAGACTGGCATTTTCCGCTCCGGCAAGCCGTTTGCCATGCAGACCTACGGTGTAGAGGCAGATATCATGAGCCTTGCCAAGGGTGTTGCCGGTGGTGTGCCCATGGGCGCTGTGCTTGCCAAGCAGGAGGTCGCGAGCGCGTTCCGCCCTGGCGACCATGGCTCGACTTTTGGTGGTAGCAACCTCGCGGTGGCAGCCTCGGCTTCCGTTTTGTCCGAACTCGTCCGCGGCGATTATGCAGCCCATGCCGATGAGATTGGCGCATACTTTGCCGAGCAACTGGCTCAGGTACCGCATGTTACCGAGGTGCGCGGCCGTGGCTTGATGCTTGGCTGCGATCTGGACGATACCGTGACCGACGCGCACGA
>CAJMPE010000200.1 GCA_905215275.1 uncultured bacterium
CTTGGGCACCAGCGCCGCCACGGAGTCAATGACCACAATATCCACCGCGCCGGAACGCACCAGCGCCTCGCAGATCTCCAGCGCCTGCTCGCCGGTATCGGGCTGGGAGATATAGAGATCGTCGATGTTGACCCCCAGCTTCTTGGCATATACGGGGTCCAGCGCATGCTCGGCGTCGATAAACGCTGCCACGCCGCCCGCTTTCTGCGCGTTGGCGAGGTCTTCCTTGGCAGCTGTCACCGCGCGCTGCGCTTCGGCAACATTGCGATCGAGCTCGTCGTTTTTAATGGTCATGAGCACGTCGCCCTCGTTGACGGACTGGCCGGCCTGCACGTTGATAGATGCCACCGTGCCGTCGACAGAAGGGGAGACCACCGAAGCCGAGATGGGCTTGAGCTGGCCTTTAGCCTCGACGGTGGTCATAAATGTGCCCTCGGTGACCATGTCGGTCACCGGCCCGTTGTTGCCTGCGGGCCGTGCGTTGATGACGAAGGTCACGACAACGGCGATGAGCACAATGGCGGCCACGACGCCTGCCGCAATGCCGCGTCGGATGAGCTTTTTGCGCCGACGCTCGGCACGCTTCGCCTTGAGCTTGGTTCATTCATCGCAAGGCTCTGTCCTCCGCCCGGCATCGCCGCGCTTGTGCTGTCGCTTTGCTGTGTGGCATGCACGGTTGTTATGAGGGGAAGCGTTTCGGTGGCACCCTCGGGCGCTCGCTCGGTATCATTCGGTCCCGGGGTGATGGTGGGGACATTCGACATGGCGTCTCCTTTATAGAAAGTTCCTCGATAAGTATATGCGCCCGTCGCGAGAGGCGGGCGCATTATGGCGGTATCTTTCGGAACTGTTAGATTGGAGCGTCAGCTCCCCGTTGTGCGAAGGCGTGTTTCCCTACGAGTGCACGACCACGCACAGGCCGACGCTGATGCAGTCGTGGAGTGCCTTGGCATCGGCCAGGCGCAGGTTGATGCAGCCGTGGCTACCGCACCATTTGTACGATTCGGCACTATCGAAACTCGAATCGTTTTGCCAGGTAGCGTCGTGGAAGCCGACCATATTGCCCTCGAACGGCATCCAGTAGCTGACCGGGCTCTCGTATTTGGGCTTTCCGGTCGCGGGGTCTTTGGCACCGATGAGCTTGCTTGCGCCGTCGTTGCTGTTGATCTGCCACACGCCCTCGGGGGTGGCGTCTTCGCCCGGTTTGCCGGAAATAAAGTTGGCCTCCCACACGATATTGCCGTTCTCGTCGTAGTAGCGCGCGTGCTGCTCGGACAGGTCGACGTCGATATAGGCCTTCCAATCGGGCTCGCCCTTGGCGGTAAACGTGTCGGCCTTCTTGGAGTACGAAATCTCGATATCGCCGGTCTGTTTGTTATTGATGGCGTCCTCAACCTGCTTGGCGAGCGTGTCGCTGTCGATGGACCAGCCAAAGTCGCCGCCCTCGACAGCGCACTCCTTACCGTCGGCGCGTGTCCACCAGCGGGTGGAGCCCACGGTGTTAAAGCCGTTGGCGAGCTCGGCGGCCCAGCTGCTGATCTGCGACGTATCGAGCGTGGGGTTGGCCGGATCGGCAAAGCTGATCCACTGCAGCACCGAGCTGCCGTCCACCTTGCCGGCATCGTTGCCGTTGAGCTTAAGGGTCACGTTGACGCCCAGGAAGTTGTTGGCAGCATCGCATGCAGCCTGAATCTGGTCGTTGGTGAGGGTGCCGTTGAGCGGTTCGTAGGCGTCGTTGCCGATCTTGGTGATATCGACATTCTCGGCGAGCGACGCGAGCTCGATCTCGGCATATTTGATGACATGCTCGCGGTTGATCTTCTCGTTGGAACGGGCTTTCTCAACGGTAAACTTGCCGGCCTTCTCGTCATAGGAGCTGGCGTCCTCGAAGGTGCCCGAGCGGCCCTCGTTGAACTCGTCGATAGCGCTGCCCAGGCCCTCCTCAAACTGCTTTTGGTCAAAGGCATCGGAGAGCATGGACAGGTCGACGTCCTGGTCCAAGTCGACCGAGTCTTTCTTGGTGGCGCTATCGGTTTTGCCGCCGAGCGACGCGATGAGGCGCGATGGCCACAGCAGCGGCTCGTTTTTGTTGATAATCTCGTGGGCGGCTTCCTCGCCATCGACGATGGGCTCGTCGGACTCGGGCTGGTAGGTCCAGCTAAAGTCATCGCCCGACACGGTGAGCTTGTAGTGCTTCCATGCCGAGTTGACCTTGGTAGCTGCCGAAGATGCGTTAGAGAGCGATATGTCGACGCCGGCGATGGTAGTGTTGGGGTATGCGACCTGCGAGAACGCCACGACGCCTACGATGTAGACGATCGCGACGAGGCCGAGCACGACAAAGAGGGCCGTCTTTCCGCCCGACTTGCTGCTTTTGTTGGTTCGCTTGTCCGCGGGCCCGCGATTGTTTGCCGTGCGAGCGTGCGAAGGGCCCTGCTTGGGGGCGGCACCATGTGCGGGACGCTGCTGATATTGTTGATGCTGCTGGTATTGACGCTGATTCGGGCGCTGTGAGGCATTGGCCGGGCCGTGTTGTTGGCTGTGAGCCGGCGCGATGGGGCGCGGCGATTGGACGCCGCCCGTATGCCTACTGGGCTGTTGCGGATCGGGAATCATGTTACTGCGGTCGATTTGCGACATCGTATATATTTCCTTCGAGTTTCGCCTTGCGGCTCATCGTGTTTTAACTGGGCTTGCATTATAGCGATTAGCCTGTTGTTTGTGGTTCGGAAACAGTATCAGTTTGGAGAAGTCTGCCTATCCGCATATGCCGCATTTGGCGCAGGCAGAAAGCGCGGCCGGGGCTTGAGCGATGCCACCCTTGGCCGTCTCGCGCAGGGTTGCCGGCAGGGCATGGCCCACCGACAGCATCACATGCGCCATCTGGTCAAACGGCACCAGGCTCTTGATGCCGGCGAGCGCGAGCTGGGCCGAGCTGAAGGCCGCGGCCACGCCGATGGCATTGCGGTTTTGGCACGGCACCTCCACGAGTCCGCCCACGGGGTCGCAAACGAGTCCCAGCAGATTGCTCAGCGCGATGGAGCTGGCGTCGAGTGCCTGCTCGGGGGTGCCGCCGAGCATCTGCACCAGCGCGGCGGCGGCCCTGGCGGCGGTGCGGCTCTGCCCTGCCTGCGCCAAGGCCCTTTTGGCCAGCCACCGCTCGGCCGAACCGGCGGGCGGCGCCCTTTTGAGCAGCCTGGGCCTTGCCCC
>CAJMPE010000201.1 GCA_905215275.1 uncultured bacterium
CACGATCGAGTACGATCCGAACCGTTCCGCTCGCATCGCTCTGCTGCACTACGCTGACGGTGAGAAGCGCTACATCCTGGCCCCCAAGGGCCTCGAGGTCGGTCAGACCATCATGTCCGGTTCTGACGCCGACATCAAGCCGGGCAACGCTCTGCCCCTCGCCGACATCCCCGTCGGTACGCTCATCCACGCCGTCGAGTTCCAGCCGGGCAAGGGCGCTGCTATCGCCCGTTCCGCCGGTAACTCCTGCCAGCTGATGGGTAAGGAGGGCAAGTACGCTATCGTCCGTATGCCTTCCTCCGAGATGCGCCGCATCCTCGTTACCTGCCGCGCCACCGTCGGTGAGGTCGGCAACGCCGATCACTCCAACATCGTCATCGGCAAGGCCGGCCGTAAGCGTCACATGAACGTGCGCCCGACCGTCCGCGGTACCGTCATGAACCCTGTCGACCACCCGCACGGCGGTGGCGAGGGCAAGAACCACACCTCTGGTCGTCCCTCCGTTACCCCCTGGGGTAAGCCGACGAAGGGCCTTCGTACGCGCAAGAAGAAGAAGGTCTCGAACCAGCACATCATTCGTCGCCGTAAGAAGTAATTTCGGATACCGAGTTTTAGGAGAAAGCACTTATGAGCAGAAGTCTCAAAAAGGGCCCGTTCGTGGAGACTCGCCTTCTCTCGCGTATCACCGCGATGAACGAGGCTGGCAAGAAGGACGTCGTGAAGACCTGGTCCCGCGCGTCCACCATCTTCCCCGAGATGGTTGGTCACACCATCGCCGTCCACGACGGCCGCAAGCATGTGCCCGTGTATGTTACCGAGTCCATGGTTGGTCACAAGCTCGGCGAGTTCGCGCCGACTCGTACGTTCCGTGGCCACAAGGCCAAATAGGGGGTT
This sequence comes from uncultured bacterium, assembly GCA_905215275.1. Classification (GTDB taxonomy): domain Bacteria; phylum Actinomycetota; class Coriobacteriia; order Coriobacteriales; family Coriobacteriaceae; genus Collinsella. The sequence goes on from CAJMPE010000201.1 coordinate 895, forward strand.
AACCGTAAATGGCAACTAAGTCTATTGAAACTGAGGCCACCGAGGTTCGCGCCGTCGCTAAGTACGTGCGTGTTTCCCCCAGCAAGGCCCGCCTGGTGGTCGATCTGATCCGCCGCAAGCCTGTCGCTCAGGCCTTCGACATCCTCCACTTCTGCGACCGCGCCGTCGCCGTGGATGTCGAGAAGGTTCTCCGTTCCGCCGTTGCGAACGCCGAGAACAACAACGGTCTGCGTGCCGACAACCTGGTTGTCGCCGCTGCCTATGTTGACGAGGGTCCGACGCTTAAGCGCATCCGTCCCCGCGCCAAGGGTTCCGCTTCTCGCATTCTGAAGCGTACTTCCCACATCACCGTCGTCGTTGCTCCTCGAAAGGAGGCGTAAAGCTGTATGGGTCAGAAAGTCTACCCCACCGGCTTCCGTCTTGGCATTACCGAGAACTGGCGCTCCCGCTGGTTCGCAGAGAAGGATTACGCTAAGACCCTCGGTAACGATCTCGAGATTCGCAAGTACCTCGAGAAGCGTCTTTCCCGCGCAGCTGTCTCCCGCGTCGAGATCGAGCGCGCTGGCGACAAGGTGAAGGTCATCATCCTCACCGCTCGCCCCGGCGTTGTCATCGGTAAGAAGGGTGCCGAGATCGATACTCTCCGTACCGAGCTCGAGAAGGTCGCTGGCGTCTCCAAGGGCCAGCTCTCCGTCGACGTTGTCGAGGTCAAGCGCCCCGAGCTCGACGCCAACCTCGTTGCTCAGTCTATCGCCGAGCAGCTCGAGGGCCGCGTTGCCTTCCGTCGCGCTATGCGCAAGGCTGTCCAGTCTGCCCGCAAGGCCGGCGCTAAGGGCATCCGTATCCAGTGCTCCGGTCGTCTCGGCGGTGCCGAGATGGGCCGTCGTGAGTGGTACCGCGAGGGTCGCGTGCCTCTGCACACCCTCCGTGCCAAGATCGACTACGGCACGGCTGTCGCCAGCACCACCATGGGCGCTTGCGGCGTGAAGGTCTGGATCTACCTAGGCGAGAAGCTCCCGGGCCAGCCTGTTCCCAACCCTGCACTCGAGGGCTCTTCCCGTCCTCGTCGTCGTAACTCCGAGAGGAGGGGTCAGTAGTGCTTGCCCCTAAGCGTATTCTTCACCGCAAGGTGCAGCGTGGCTCCATGAAGGGCCAGGCCAAGGGTAATACCGAGCTGCATTTCGGCGAGTTTGGTATCCAGGCTCTCGAGGCCCATTGGATCACCAACCGTCAGATCGAGGCCGCTCGTATCGCCATGACCCGCTACATGAAGCGTGGCGGTCGTGTCTACATCACGATCTTCCCCGATAAGCCCATCACCAAGAAGCCTGCCGAGACTCGCATGGGTTCTGGTAAGGGTAACCCCGAGGAGTGGGTGGCCGTCGTCAAGCCCGGCCGCATCATGTTCGAGGTCAAGGGCGTGCCCGAGGAGGTCGCTCGCGAGGCTCTGCGTCTTGCACAGCACAAGCTTCCCATCAAGACCAAGATTGTTGCTGCCAAGAACGCTGAGCAGCGCATCGAGAAGGAGATGGCTGAGGAGGCCGCTCTCGAGGCCAAGTGGGCTGCTGAGGACGCCGCCGCCGCCAAGGAGGAGAACTAATGAAGCCCGCAGAGATTCGTGAGCTCTCGGACGCTCAGCTCGTTGAGAAGCTGAAGGAAATGCGCGCCGAGCTCTTTAACCTTCGTTTCCAGATGGCCACCAGCCAGCTGGACAACACCGCTCGCGTCAACACCGTGAAGAAGGACATTGCTCGCGTCCTCACGGAGCAGCGCGCCCGCGAGATCGCAGCGGAGAAGTCCGCTGTCGCCGAGTAGGACCTAAGGAGAGAACATGACTGATTCGCGTAACTCGCGTAAGGTCCGTACGGGTGTCGTTACCTCCGTCTCCGGTGCCAAGACCATTGTTGTCACCATCACCGAGCGCAAGCGTCACCCCAAGTACGGCAAGATGATGACCAGCTCCAAGAAGCTGCACGCTCACGACGAGGAGTGCACGGCTGGCGTGGGCGATACCGTCCGCGTTATGGAGACCCGTCCTATGTCCAAGATGAAGCGTTGGCGCCTCATCGAGGTCGTCGAGCGCGCTAAATAAGCAGTCGCTCTTACGACTTGTACGTTTCCGAAGATGTGCGTATGCCTGGTTTGCATACCACAGGCCGTCTAAAGGCTGCGCACCTCTCTTCGGTTCTTAGTTCGGAGGAACATCTACCATGATTCAGATGCAAACCATGCTGAACGTCGCCGACAACTCCGGCGCTCGCAAGGTGCAGTGCATCAAGGTCCTCGGCGGCTCCAAGCGCAAGTACGCCAG
>CAJMPE010000202.1 GCA_905215275.1 uncultured bacterium
AATCTACGCCTAATTGAGGTATAAATGAAGGAGTGGGGCTGGATAACGACGCCATTCCTGGCTCCCGCTAACTTGCTATGATGGTTGGCGGGAGTATGTTAATTATTCCAAGGAGGCCAATATTATGAGTATGTTAATCCCCATGGTTGTGGAACAAACTAACCACGGCGAGCGGTCATATGATATATATTCGCGATTGCTCAAAGACCGGGTAGTGTTCCTTGGTTCTGAGATAGACGATCAGGTAGCTAATTTGGTCATTGCCCAGTTGCTTTTTTTAGAGGCTGAGGATCCTGATAAGGATATCCGTCTCTATATCAACAGCCCCGGTGGATCATGCACCGCAGGACTCGCTATCTACGATACCATCCAGTCCCTTTCATGCGACGTTAAAACATACTGCATCGGACAGTGCGCCAGCATGGGCGCAGTTCTGCTCTGCGCCGGCGCTGAAGGCAAAAGATACGCCCTGCCTAACTCCAGAATCATGATACATCAGCCATGGGGAGGCGCTCAGGGCACCGCCGCCGATATCGATATTCAGGCTAAGGAAATTCTGCGCCTGCGCTCAATGCTTAACAAAATTATCGCCACTCATACCAAACAGTCGCTTAAGAAAATCGAACGCGATACCGAACGCGACTTCTTCCTCTCCGCCGATGAGGCCAAGGCTTATGGCCTCGTTGACCATGTGGTGGAATCCAAAAGAAAGTAAAATACTTTTATGAGCAACAATAATAACAATATCCCGAGATGCTCTTTCTGCGGACGGCCGATTAACGACGGCTCCGTAAAGGTCATTGCCGGACATAATAACTCTTTTATATGCGAGAATTGCGTCCAGGCTTGCAGCGAAATTATCGCCGAAGAATCAGGAGCAGCCAAGGCCGGACGCAATAATAACGCCAAACGTGATAAGTATATCGAAAAACTTAAAGTGCCGACTCCGGCTCAGCTGAAGGCCGGACTCGATGAGTTCGTGGTCGGACAGGAACACGCCAAAAAGGTGCTCTCCGTAGCCGTCTACAACCACTATAAACGGTTGCAGTCTCAGGTGGCCGGCGCCGATGATAACGGATTCAAGGACGTTGACCTCGAAAAAAGCAACGTGCTGATGCTCGGACCTACCGGATCCGGCAAAACCCTCCTCGCCAGAACTCTGGCGAAAATGCTCGACGTGCCGTTCTGTATATGCGACGCAACAACACTCACTGAGGCAGGATATGTCGGCGAAGACGTCGAAAATATCATTCTCCGCCTCGTTCAGGCCGCCGATTATGATATCGAACGCGCCCAGATCGGGATCATCTATGTCGACGAAATCGATAAAATCGCACGCAAAACCGATAATGTATCAATTACCCGCGACGTTTCGGGCGAGGGCGTTCAGCAGGCACTGCTCAAGATTCTTGAGGGCACGGTGGCCAGCGTTCCGCCCACCGGCGGCCGCAAGCATCCCCAGCAGGAGCTGCTGCAGATCGACACGACGAACATCCTGTTCATCTGCGGCGGTGCCTTTGTTGGTCTGGATAAGATCATTGCCGATCGCGTGGGCAACAAGGGCGTGGGCTTTAACTCCGAGATCGCCGGCCCCACCTCGGTCGACGAGAACGACCTGCTGCGCCAGGTGCTCCCGCAGGACCTCAACGCCTTTGGCATGATCCCCGAGTTTGTGGGACGTACGCCCGTCGTCACCCAGACGCAGGCGCTCGACGAGGACGACCTGGTGTCGATCCTGACCGAGCCCAAGAATGCCGTGGTGCGTCAGTACCGCAAGATGTTCCAGCTCGAGGACGTTGAGCTTGAGTTTGAGGACGCGGCGCTGCACGAGATCGCCCGCATGGCGCTCGCCCGCAAGACCGGCGCCCGCGGCCTGCGTGCCATCTGCGAGGACGTGCTGCAGCAGACGATGTTCGACCTCCCCAGTGAGGAGGGCGTTGCCAAGGTCGTCGTAACCGAAGCCGCCGTAAAGGGCGAAGAACAGCCCCAGCGTATCTACGGCTAGACCTGCCTAAAACGTGTTTGCAAATAGCCTCCGACCACCCGCGGTCGGAGGCTATTTTATATATGCGCAATAACCCCAACTACCTGTGTTATTCTGTGTGTTTGTTTAAGCCTCAGCGAAGTCATTCAGACTGAAGTAATCGATACCTAAGGGGAGGAATGTAGGCCCTAGCGGGCCTGCATTCCTCCCCGGCGGGACAGGGAGAGATATATGGAAGAGATGCCCAAGAATTACGATCCGTCGACCAACGAGCCGGCGATCTTGCAGAAGTGGCTCGACGGCGGCTACTACAAGCGCCGTGAGGGCGTGGGCGACTGCACCGTCACCATTCCGCCTCCCAACGTGACCGGCAAGCTCCACATGGGTCACGCCACCGACGACTCCATCCAGGACGCCATCATCCGTATGGCTCGCATGCGCGGCAAGTCCACGCGCTGGGTGCTGGGCACCGACCACGCCGGTATCGCGACGCAGACCAAGGTTGACAAGAAGCTCAAGAGCGAGGGCATTAGCCGCCTGGAGATCGGCCGCGACAAATTTGTCGACGCCTGCTGGGATTGGACCCACGAGTACGGTGGCATCATCGTCGAGCAGATCAAGCGCATGGGCTGCTCCATCGACTTCGATAACGAGCGCTTCACCATGGACGAGGACTACGCGCAGGCCGTGCGCAAGGTCTTCTGCGACTGGTACCACGACGGTCTGATCTATCGTGGCAAGCGCATCGTCAACTGGTGTCCCAATTGCACCACTGCCATCTCGGACGACGAGGCCGAGTACAAGGACGAGAAGGGCCACCTGTGGCACCTGCGCTACCCGCTGACCGAGCCGGTCAACGGCCAGGACTACATCGTCGTCGCCACTACGCGCCCCGAGACCATGCTCGGCGACACGGGCGTCGCTGTCTCCCCGAAGGACCCCGAGAAGGCCGCCTTCGTGGGCAAGACCGTCAAGCTCCCCATCGTCGACCGCGAGATCCCCATCTTTGAGGATTGGCATGTCGACGCCAACTTTGGTTCCGGCTTTGTCAAGGTCACCCCAGCCCACGACCCCAACGACTACGCCATGGGTCAGGCTCACGACCTGCCGCAGATCAATATCTTTGACGTAACTGTTAAGGGCGGAAAGATTATGTGCGGTGATGTCGTTCTTCGTGAGGGCTGCAAGGCAGC
>CAJMPE010000203.1 GCA_905215275.1 uncultured bacterium
GGGCCACAGGGCTCGTCCGCCGCAACAGCACCACTATACTTTTGAATATCTGAGCATTTTGAAAGGCAGGATATGACCGCAACCGCCAGTCGAACCACCAACCGCAGACCCGAGCTTTTGGCGCCCGCCGGAGGGCCCGAGCCCTTTGCCGCCGCACTCGCCGCCGGGGCAGACGCCATCTACTGCGGCATGGGCAGCTTCAACGCCCGCCGCAAGGCCACCAACTTTACCGACGAGGCCTTTGAGCAAGCCTGCCGTGCTGCACACCTGGCCGGGTCGCGCGTCTACGTCACGGTCAACATCGTCATCAAGCAGTCCGAGATGGGCGATGCGCTGCAACTCATCCATCGTTGCTCCACGCTGGGCGCCGATGCCTTCATTATCCAGGACTGGGGTCTGTTCTTTGAGGTCAAGCGCACGATGCCCGGCATCGAGACACATATCTCGACCCAGGCGAACATCCATGACGACCGCGGGGCTATCTGGTGCCGCGAGCAGGGCGCCGACCGCGTAACCCTCTCGCGCGAGCTTTCCATCGACGAGATTGCCGCCATTCATGATGCCGCGCCCGATGTGGACCTTGAGGTCTTTAGCCATGGTGCCATCTGCTTTTGCTACTCGGGTCTATGCCTGCTGTCGAGCTTTGCCATGGCGGGCCGCTCGGCCAATCGCGGCATGTGCGCTCAGCCTTGTCGCCTGCCTTACGAACTAATCGACGAGAACGGTCGCGCGCTCTCCCCCGCCGGCCGCGAGCGTGCGCTATGCCCGCGTGACACCAACACTTCACAGCTTGTTCGCCGTCTGTATGACGCCGGCGCCGCATCGCTCAAGCTCGAGGGCCGCATGAAGGCGCCCGATTACGTGTACTCCATCGTTGATGTGTATCGTCACGAAATTGACGACATGCTATCCGGAGCCACCGTTGCCAAGGACGAGGAAGCCGCCCGCCAGCGCCAGCTCAAGCGCTGCTTCAACCGCGACTTTACGCACGCCTATCAGGACGGCACCTCGGGCGACGAAATGATGAGCTATGAGCGTTCCAACAATCGCGGCCAGATCGTGGGCACGGTGCTGGGCAGCCGTCTGGCCAACCGCGATGTGCGCGGCCTCAAGCCCGACGACCGCCGTCGCCGCGCCGCCATCGCCCGCATTGAGCTGTTTGAGCCCGTGGGCAAGGGCGACCTGCTGGAGCTTCGCCACGATAACGAGTTTGACCAGTTCCTGACCACTATTGCCGCCGATGATGCCGCCGCCGGCGATGTTATCGAGTGCCGCGTGCCCCGCAGCATGCCCGAGGGCTGCCGCGTGCGCGTGATTCGAAGTCAGCGCGCCATTGACGCCGCCGGCGCCGCGCTCAAGCGCGATGTGCTGCGCCGCCGAGCTGTTGATGTGTCCGTCGTGGCGCGCCTGGGCGAGCCGTTTACCGTCACACTCACCTGCTCTGACAACCCCGCGCTCACCGCCACCGCCACGGGCTTCACCGTCGAGGCCGCCAAGACCCGCGCCGTCGAGGCGGCAGACCTGGTTGAGCATGTGGGCCGCATGGGCTCCTCGCCCTTTGAGGCAGCGAGCTTTGATGTGGCGCTCGATGAGGGCTGCGGCATGGGCTTCTCCGCTGTGCACAAGGTGCGCGCTGCCGCCTGCAAAGCATTGGAGGAGGCCATTCTGTCGCCGTACGAGGGGCGCGCGAAAACGCTCGAGTTGCCGGCAATTGTAACCAGTAATTCCCGCCCCGCGCCCGAGCACTACCGCGATGAGCCGCAGATCTGCGCCACCGTCACCTCGCTCGAGGCCGCCGAGGCCGCTCGCGCGGAGGGTGCAACGCGCATCTACATGACCACCGACGTGCTCGAGGCTGTCGGACTCTCCCCTGCCGATGCATTTGAGCAGGGTATCGTGCCCGTACTCGACGAGGTCTGCCGTGCCGTCGACCACGAGCGCGTCGACCCGTGGGTTGTTGCCGGTGCCACGGTGGCTATTGGCAACATCTCCGAGCTTGCCCTGGCCGCCCAGGTTGGCGCCACGGCAGAAGTCCGCTCTTGTCTGCCCGTGCACAACACGGCCTGCATGGAGGCGCTTGCCGAGCGCGGAGCCGGTGCGTTTTGGCTCTCGCCCGAGATCACGCTCGAAGAGATTGTCTCGCTCGGCGCCGCCGCGCCCGCGGCTCTGGGCATCACCGTCTTTGGCCGCCCGCGCGTCATGACAAGCGAGCATTGCATTCTGCAGGTCGCCAACGGCTGCATCCACGATTGCGCCAACTGCCGCCTGCGTGCCCGCAAGCTCTCGCTCAAGAATATCGACGGAAAGGTCATGCCCGTCCGCACCGACATCCACGGCCGCTCTCGCCTGTACGATGCTTATCCCATCGACCTCACGCCGCAGGTTCCTCAGCTGCTCGATGCCGGCGTGCCCGCTGAAGATGCGCGTTACCTTTTGCCGAACGCCGCTGAAAGCAAAATCGTGGTTACCATGAATGTTCGCGAGCTGCTGCATTTCTTCAGTTTGCGCTGCTGCAACCGCGCGCAATGGGAGATCCGCCGCCTGGCCTGGTGCATGCTGGGCCTGGTGCGCAGGGAAGCGCCGGAGCTTTTTGCAAGCGCGGGCCCGGCCTGCGTGGCGGGCGCCTGCTCCGAAGGCAGGATGAGCTGCGGCAAACAAGCAGCCGTGCGCGCGCGCTCAGATGCGCTTGCCGCGTGCGCCAAAGAAGGCGCCGATGATGCAGAGCTCCTTGCGTGGGCCCTTGCAGAGATCAACAACGACAACTGACACAGCCGATTTCCGGCAGAAAGAGGATCAGCATGGCATATGATAACAGACGCCGCGGGCGCGGACAGGAGGACGGCGAAACGCCCGTGCGCTTCAAGGATGGGCAGCCCGTATTCCGGGCGGAACGCAGCGCAGGAAAGCGCCAGGGCGCAAAAGGCGGGCGGAGCGTCTATGCGGAGCGCAGGCGCGAGGATGGCGGCGAAACGCCTTATTACCGCAAAGACAAAGCATCCCGCTATGAAAGCGAAGCAAAGCGCCCCTATGGCAAACAGCCCTACCGCAAAAGCGCAGAGGGTGAAGAGAACGCCCGCTTCGGGCATGGCAAGCCCCCTTATGCAAAGGGGCCTGCTGCGCCGAAAAAAGCGCCTGCCGCGCCGGAACCCCC
>CAJMPE010000204.1 GCA_905215275.1 uncultured bacterium
CAAGAAGAAAGAGTGCGCTACCGTTTGCGACCAAATCGTCGAGGGCCTGTGCGCAGAGGGTATCGAGGTCGTCGTCGATGACCGTGACGAGCGTCCCGGCTTTAAATTTGCCGACAACGACCTTATGGGCTTCCCGTATCAGGTCGTTCTGGGTAAGCGTGGCCTCAAGAACGGCACCGTCGAGCTCAAGGACCGTGCTACGGGTGAGCGCGAGGACGTGGCGATCGACGAGGTCGTCGCCAAGGTCGCCGAGCTTGTGAAGGCGGCACGCCGTTAATCGGCGATTTCGCTTGTAGTTCGATATACGGGACGGCCCCGCATTTCTCCAGATAGGGGAGATGCGGGGTCGTCCTTTTATCTTGTCGGCGTACTCAATCGCTAAAAGGAAACCCCACAGCCCATGCGAGCTGCGGGGTTTCCTTTGTGCCTCCGATGCGAAATAAATCGCTCAGATATTACTGATAATCGACGACGTCGATCCAGTTCTTCAGGAACTCATCGTTCACGTTGCGCTTACGAGCGAGCTCGGAAGCGGCGACGATGCTCGTCCACTGACGCACGACCTGCATGGGCATGTCGGCGCGGTCGCAGTAGAGCTCCAGATAAGCCTCGGCCTGGTCCTTGCTGTTGAGGGCAAAGAGCAGGTAGGTGGTGGCAACGTCGGCAGCAGGGGAGCCCTGGGTAGCGTGTGCCCAGTCGCACACATAGAGCTGGCCGTCGTCGCCGACGATGACGTTGGAGGGGTTGAAGTCGCCGTGGCAGACCTTGAACTCCTTGGTCATACCGTCCAGACGCTCCTGAAGGTTGTAACGCGTGGTGGCATTGAGCTGATCAAGGCTGTCGATCATGCGGGCGAACTTGTCGCGCTGACGGTTGAGCAGCGGGGAGGTGTAGCCGTGGATCTCGATCTGGAGGTCGACGAACATCTCGAGGTACTCACCGAAGCGCTGGGGCTCGGCAGTCATCTTCTCGGCAAGGGTGGTGCCCGGAACCTTCTCGGTCACGAGCGCCCAGCCGTTGGCGTTCTCGAGCTGGGAAACCTCGAGAGCCTTGGGGCTGCGGATGCCGCACTCATTGATGCGGGCAAGATTCAAAGCCTCGTTGAACACGTCGGAGACAGGCTTGGTCTCGTTAAAGACCTTGACGATCTTGTCGCCCAGGTCGTAAACGACCTTGTTGCCACGGCGGACGAGCTCGGTCTTGGAATCGGGTAGCAGCATGGTTGCATCCTTTCAACGATGCGATAGAAGCGACGGCGGGGGTGTGTGAAACACCCGTGCACCCCCGCCGCAAAAAACCGTGCTAAAAACTAGCAGACGGCGTAGTCCTGGGGCTCGCGGCCGTAGTAGGCGTCCAGGTAGAGCTCCTTGATCTCGCTCATGAGCGGGTAGCGCGGGTTAGCGCCGGTGCACTGGTCGTTGAATGCCTGCTCGGTCATCTCGTCGAGGGTGTCGAGGAAGTACTGCTCGTCAACACCGTAGTCGGCGATGGTCTTCTTGACACCGATGAAGTCCTTGAGCTCCTCGAGCTTCGTGATGAAGTTCTCGAAGACCTCCTTGTCGTCCTTGCCCTCGATACCGCAGTACTTGGCCATCTCGGCGTAGTTGTGCAGCGCGTTGGGGTAAGGATACTGGGAGAAGGTACCCATCTTGACGGGAGCCTCGGCGGCGTTGTAGCGCATGACGCGGGTCAGGATGACGGCGTTAGCGATGCCGTGGGGCAGGTGATGGAAAGCGCCGAGCTTGTGAGCCATGGAGTGGTTGAGGCCCAGGAAGGCGTTGGCGAAGGCCATACCGGCCATGCAGGAGGCGTTGTGCATCTCCTCGCGGGCGTGCGGGTCCTTGGCGCCATTCGTGAAGCTGGAGGGCAGGTTCTCAAAGACGAGCTTGGCAGCGCGCTCGGAGAGGCCCTTGGTGTAGTCGGAAGCCATGATGGAGACGTAGGACTCGATGGCGTGGGTCATGACGTCGATGCCGGAGGCAGCGGTCAGGCCGCGCGGTGCGGTCATGCAGTTGTCGGCGTCGACGATAGCCATGTTGGGGAGCAGCGCGTAGTCGGCGAGCGGCCACTTGATGCCGGTCTCCTTGTCGGTGATGATGGCGAACGGCGTGCATTCGGAACCGGTGCCCGAAGAGGTCGGGACGGCGACGAAGTAGGCCTTCTTGCCCATCTCGGGGAAGGTGAAGATACGCTTGCGGATGTCCATGAAGTCCATGGCCATGTCCTCAAACTTGCACTCGGGGTGCTCGTACATCATCCACATGATCTTGCCGGCGTCCATAGCGGAGCCACCGCCGACGGCGATGATGACGTCCGGCTCAAAGAGGGCCATCTGCTTGGCGCCGCGACGTGCGCACTGCAGCGACGGATCGGGCTCGACGTCGTAGAAGCAGTCGTGGGCGATGCCCATCTCGTCGAGCTTGGCCTCGATGGCGCGGGTGTTGCCATTCTTGAAGAGGAACTGGTCGGTGACGATGAAGGCGCGCTTCTTGCCCATGACGTTGCCCAGCTCGTCGAGGGCGACGGGCGTGGAACCCTTCTTGAAGTAGACCTTCTCGGGAGCGCGGAACCACAGCATGTTCTCACGGCGCTCGGCCACAGTCTTAACGTTGATCAAGTGCTTCACCCCAACGTTCTCGGAGACGGAGTTGCCGCCCCAGGAGCCGCAGCCCAGGGTCAGAGACGGCTTCATGCCAAAGTTGTACAGGTCACCGATGCCGCCGTGCGAGGACGGGGTGTTGATGACGATACGGCAGGCCTTCATGACGTGCTCGAACAGGCTGATCTTCTCGGCCTGGGCGGGGTGCACGTACAGAGAGGCGGTGTGGCCCGGGCCACCGGCGAGCACCAGGTGCTCGGCCTTGTCGACGGCCTCCTGGAAGTCCTTGGCGTGGTACATGGCCAGGACCGGGGAGAGCTTCTCGTGGGAGAACTCCTCCTTGGCGGGGTCGGTGGAGGTGACCTCGGCGATCAGGATCTTGGTCTTGGCGGGAACCTCGATGCCGGCGAGCTCAGCGATCTTGGCGGCAGCCATGCCGGGGATGCGGTGGTCGAGAGCGCCGTTCTTGAACATAGCCTCGCGCAGGGCCTCGAGCTCCTTGCCCTTCTTGACAAAGTAGCAGCCGCGGCGGGTGGACTCCTCTTTG
>CAJMPE010000205.1 GCA_905215275.1 uncultured bacterium
GTCGATCTTCAAGCAGGTATAGATCTTTCCGGAGTTGGCCAGAATATCTTTTACCTGGTCGGTGGTAACGGCGTCCAGACCGCAGCCGAAGGAGTTCAGCTGGATGAGATCCAGATTTTCCGTGGTCTTCACATAGTTGGCAGCGGCATAGAGACGGCTGTGGTACATCCACTGGTCGACGACGCGAATCGGACGCTCGGGCTTCACCAGGTGCGCAAGCGAATCCTCGGTAAAGACCGCAAAGCCAAAGCTCGAGATAAGCTCGGGCAGGGCGTGGTTGATCTCGGGGTCGTTGTGGTAAGGACGGCCGGCGAGTACGATGCCGTGGCCGCCGTGGTCCTCGACCCACTTAAGAGCCTCCTCGCCCATGGTCTGGATATCCTCGTGGAAGCGCGCATCGGCCTCGAAGGCGGCGTTGACGGCAGCATCGACCTCGGAGCGCGTGATCTTGGGACCGCGCACGCGGCCGCGACCAGCCTCAGCATCGGCCACACGGTCGACGGCGAGCACCTGATACAGGCGGCGCTTGAGCTCGGTCTTGTCGTGATAGGGGACAAACGGGTACAGGAACTCGATGTTCTGCTCACGGATCTCGTCGATGTTGAGTGCCAACGCCGTGGGGTAGCTCATGACGATGGGGCAGTTGTAGCAGTTACCGGCGGTCGGATCCTCCTTGCGCTCCCAGCGCACGCACGGCATCCAAATGAAGTCGACATCGCGGTCGATAAGGTTCATCACATGGCCGTGGCTCATCTTTGCCGGGTAGCACACGCTCTCGGACGGCATGGACTCGATGCCCGCCTGGTAGGTCTTTTTGCTCGACTGGTCAGATAGCTGCACGCTAAAGCCCAAGCGCGTAAAGAACGCGTGCCAGAAGGGGTAGTTCTCGTACATGTTGAGCGCGCGCGGGATACCCACGGTGCCGCGCGGGGCCTCGTCGGGACTCAGCACCTCGCGGTTAAACAGCAGATCGTTTTTCTTTTTGAAGAGATTGGGAGCCTCGGTCTTCTGCTTTTTGTGGCCGGCACCCTTCTCGCAGCGGTTACCGGTAATGAAGCGCCTGCCGCCGCCAAAGTCGTTGACGGTAAGCTGGCAGTTGTTAGAGCAACGACCGCAGCGGACGTGCTTTTGTGTCACGGTGAGGTGCGCGATATCCTCGGCAGAAAGAATGGTCGAGGTGCCATCGGCGCCGGCGCGATCGCGGGCGAGCAGGGCAGCACCATAGGCACCCATGCAGCCGGCGATGTCGGGACGCACGGCGTGAACGCCGGTGAGCTGCTCGAACGCACGCAGCGTAGCATCGGACATAAAGGTGCCGCCCTGGACGATCACCTGGCTGCCGATCTCCTTGGGGTCGCGCAGCTTAATGACCTTGAACAGGGCATTCTTGATGACGGAATAGGACAGGCCGGCCGCGATGTCGCCCACCGTGGCGCCTTCCTTTTGCGCCTGCTTAACGCGCGAGTTCATAAAGACCGTGCAGCGGCTGCCCAGGTCGACGGGGGCCTTGGCATGAATGGCAGCGTTGGCGAACGCGCGCACGTCCATGTTCATAGACACGGCGAAACTCTCGATAAAGCTGCCGCAACCCGACGAGCAGGCCTCGTTGAGCATGATGTGCTCGATAACGCCGTCCTTGACGCGCAGGCACTTCATGTCCTGGCCGCCAATGTCCAGAATGAACTCGACGCCGGGCAGGAACGCCTTGGCGCCGCGCAGGTGAGCGACGGTCTCGATCTCGCCGGAGTCGGCCTTGAGGGCCTCGATGAGCAGCGCCTCACCGTAGCCCGTGGTGGTCACGTGGCCGATGGTGCAGCCAGCGGGGATGTGGTTGTAGAAATCGGCCATGATGACCTTGGCCGTGCCCAGGATGTCGCCGTTGTTGTTGCCATACCAGGTGTGCAGCAGCTGACCGTCCTCGCCCACGAGCGCGGCCTTCATGGTGGTGGAGCCGGCGTCGATGCCGATGAACACGCGGCCGGTGTAGCCTTCGAGCTTGCCCTTGGGAACGACTTCCTGGTCGTGGCGGATCTTGAACTCGGCAAAGTCCTCATCGGTGGCAAAGAGCGGGTCCAGACGCTCGACCTCGGCACCCTGCGTGTCACCCAGGGCATCGATGGCCTCGATGAGCTGCGTGAACGTGCTGAGCTTGTTGGACTCGTGCGCCATGGCGGCGCCGCTCGCCACAAACAGGTGAGCGTTTTGGGGCACAATGCGGTGCTCCTCGTCCAGGTTGAGCGTGAGGTAGAAGCGGTGGCGCAGCTCGGAGAGGTACTGCAGCGGGCCGCCCAAGAAGGCGACGTTGCCGCGGATGGGACGGCCGCATGCCAGGCCCGAGATGGTCTGGGTCACGACGGCCTGGAAGATGGAGGCAGCCACGTCCTCGGGGCGGGCGCCCTCGTTGAGCAGCGGCTGGACGTCGGTCTTGGCAAAAACGCCGCAGCGGCTGGCGATGGGATAGATGGTGGTGGCGTTGGCCGCGAGCTCGTTGAGGCCGCTCGCGTCGGTGTGCAGCAGGGTTGCCATCTGGTCGATGAACGCACCCGTGCCGCCGGCGCAGGTGCCGTTCATGCGCTGCTCGATGCCGTTGTCGAAATAGATGATCTTGGCGTCCTCGCCGCCCAGCTCGATGGCGACATCGGTGGCAGGGATGAGGGTCTCGACGGCACGCTTGCTGGCGATGACCTCCTGGACAAACTCCAGGTCGAGCCACTGGGACAGCAGCAGGCCGCCCGAGCCGGTAATGGCGCAGGTCATTTGGGCCGTCGGCAGCACGGTCGCGGCACCCTCGAACAGGTCGCGGGCGCAGGCACGGACGTCGGTGTGGTGGCGTTGGTACTTGGCGTAGACGATCTGGTTGTCGTCGTTGAGCACGGCAAGCTTAACGGTGGTGGAGCCCACGTCGATGCCCAGGTGCAGGTTGCCGTGAGCGTTGTCGGGGTTGAAGATCGCGCCTTCGGGGGCGTGGGCGGCGGCTACGGGCTCAGCGGCGGTGGCGGGCTCGCTAGCGACGGACGTCTCCCCTGCCGCGTTCTTGGCATCGGCAACTGCCTCGGCAACTTTCTCGGCAGCCGCGGTCGCGGCCTTCTGCGCGGCGTCCACCACGGCGGGCGCGGCC
>CAJMPE010000206.1 GCA_905215275.1 uncultured bacterium
CCGGTTCTTCCTCCGTGCCTGCGCACGTCGAGATGATGGGTCTCATCGGCATGGGCAACAACCCCATGGTCGGTGCCACCGTCGCCTGCGCCGTCGCCGTCGAGGAGGCCCTCAAGGCCTAATCGCGCTTGCGCGATGCTCATATAGTTGAGCTTTAGAGCCGCTACCCACCCGGGTAGCGGCTCTTTTTGTTTTCACTGCCGAAGGGTAGCTAATGCCGATATATCAGTTGGATCGAAATACGAGATGTGATGAGATGGAGCGTCAGAGCGTCCATGACGCCCACGCGCCATATTCGCCCTTTACCGATTTGTAGAGTCTTTGCGGCCCCATTGCCGATCACCCGTGCGACAATGCGCCGGACGAGAAAGGAATCCGATGGAATCGACTGATGTACTGGTAATTGGATCTGGTATTGCGGGCCTTTGTGCCGCCATAGAAGCAGCACGTACGGGCGCGACCGTTGCCATCGCAAGCGCCGGCAAGACCATGAGCGGATCGAGCTTCTTCCCAGGCACCTGGGGCCTCGGCCTTATTGGCCCCGTCGACGAAGACGACGAGCAGGACCTCATCGACACCATCCAGACCGTCGGCGGCGGCGTTGCCGACCCCGAACTCGTCCAGACGTTTGTCCACGGTATTCCTCAGGCCATCCAATGGCTCGAGAAAGATCTAGGTGTTGAGCTCCAGCGTCCGCAAAGTGCCGAGAGCGCCCGGCAGAAGCAGTTTATCCCCTGCTTTGACCATAAAACGCGTATGTGGCGCGGCCTGACCCGCAAGCCGCTTGAAGACGCGTGTACGGCACAGATCGAGTTGCTCGGAATTCGCCTACTCCCCCGTCACGAGCTTATCGATCTTCTTCAGGATGCGAACGGAAAGATTGTCGGCGCCGTGCTCTACAACCGCGCAAACGAGCATCTCGTGCCTATGGCAGCCAAGGCCACTATCATCGCTGCGGGCGGCACGGGTGGCCTGTTTGAGCGAAGCCTCACTTCCGCCGACGTGCTCAGCTCATCACAGGCCATCGCGCTGGCGCACGGTGCGTCCCTTACTAATATAGAGTTCATGCAGATGATGCCCGGCTTCATTGAGCCTAAGCGCAACCTTGTCTTTAACGAGAAGACCTTGCGCTACGTACATGTAGACCAGCCGGTCGATATCGCCGACGACAAGCTAGACGATCTGCTTGAGCAACGCTCCGGATATGGCCCCTTCACGTCACGCTTGGCTTCCCGCGCCATCGATCTTGCCATCGATCAAGCAGGCGCCGAAGGCCTCGCGCTCCACTACGACTTCCCCCGCGAGGACGTCCCTGAGTTTGTGCAGACCTTTGCCACCTGGCTGCAAGACGAGCACGGCATCGCGCCGACCGACGAGATGCGCGTGTCGATGTATGCCCACGCCGCCAACGGCGGTATCAAAATCGACAAGACCGCGTATACGGGCGTTGAGGGCCTCTACGCTTGCGGCGAGGCAACAGGCGGCATGCACGGAGCCGACCGCATAGGTGGCTTGTCAAGCGCCAACGGCATCGTGTTCGGACGCATCGCAGGCGCATCAGCGGCGCGAGCAGCACAGAATACACCTGAGGAGGACCCGAAGGCGGATATCGCCCTCCCCCAGTACGGCATTGCCACAACAGATGCCGAACGCCTGACACGCAGCCTTAAGCACACGATGAGTACCCATTGCATGATCAACCGCACCGAGACCGGCCTATCCGAGGCACTACACGAGCTTGATGGCTTGAAGACGGAAGCAACGACCTTGAGCACACAGAAAGCCCAGGACAGCGAAGTCGCAGCCCTCGCCCGCTTGCAATCGCAGATTCAACTAGCACAGGAAATGGTCAAAGCCATGCGCGCACGGACTGAAAGCCAAGGATCGCACTATCGAGCAGACTAAGCTGAGCACCCATCTAGAGCAGAACACAACTAATCGATATCTATGGGCCCCGTGAGCTCAAAGCGACACGGGGCCCATTCGTGTCCGCACGGCAGCGTATCCTTATTCTTAATACAGAGTCGACATAGTCCACGTAGACAAATGAACAGAAAGGAAGAGATATGGACAGCAGGGATATCGAGAAATGGCGTGTCGAACTTGACAGCTACGCCCATGTAGAAGACGGCGTTGAGTATTGGCTTGCACGCGATTTAATGGAACCCATGGGGTACACTCGATGGGAGAACTTCGCCGAAGTTATTAAGAGGGCAAAAGTCTCGTGCGAAACAAACAAAACTCCAGTTGATTCCCATTTTCGTGACACCACGAAAATGGTAACTGCCGGTGTCGCCGCTCGCGCGGTTAAAGACTACAAACTTACGCGCTATGCATGCTATTTAATCGCCCAGAACGGAGATTCAAACAAGCCAGAGATCGCGCTCGCCCAGGCATACTTTGCTGTGCAGACGCGCCGCCAAGAGCTCATAGAGCAGCGCTTCGCAGAGATTCAGCGCTTGCAGGCGCGCCACTCGCTATCTGATTCAGAGAAACAGCTCTCGGGCATTGCATTCAAACGAGGCGTGGACTCCAAAGGATTCGCAATCATCAAGTCGAAGGGCGATGAGGCGTTATTCGGCGGCAGAAGCACGGCGGACATGAAGCGGCAGCTTGGTGTGCCCAAGAGCGCGGCATTGGCGGACAGGTTAGCCGATGTTCTCATCAAAGCAAAGGACCTTACGAACTCGATGACGGCCTTCAACGCCGAGGAACACGATCTGTATGGCCTGGACCAGATCAAGCAAGAGCACATCGAGAACAACACAAGCGTGCGTGGTAGCC
Organism: uncultured bacterium; assembly: GCA_905215275.1. Lineage (GTDB taxonomy): Bacteria > Actinomycetota > Coriobacteriia > Coriobacteriales > Coriobacteriaceae > Collinsella. The sequence goes on from CAJMPE010000206.1 coordinate 2,785, forward strand.
TCATCGACCGTGGAATTGTCCCCGAGAATCTACCGCCTGCCGAGGATACAAAGAAGCTCGAACGTCGCGTGAAAGCAGACGAGAAAAAGCTCAAAGAGGGCACAGACGGATTCACCGACCCCCAGGGCAGGCTCGACTTGTAAAGCGTCTGTGCCCTTTCGGGTTCGGCCCCAAGCGAGGTCAACAAAAAAGCGACCAGCCGAAGCCAGTCGCTTTAACATGCTTTGGTGGGCCGTCAGGGGGTCGAACCCTGGACCTTGGGATTAAGAGTCCCCTGCTCTACCAACTGAGCTAACGACCCAAAGCTAAAGTC
>CAJMPE010000207.1 GCA_905215275.1 uncultured bacterium
AGAATCCTGCGCCCGAAGGGGCAGCACGAACCGGGCCTGCCCCCCTTCCACAGCGGGCACATATCCCCCTTCGTAGGTTCCGCCCCTGCCATCGCAGTCATAGGTGGTGTCAATATAGAGTGCGTTCCCTTCCGCGCGTACATCCGTGGCGCAAAGCAGCAGGAACGCGAGCGGCAGAAGCAGCATGGCGACGATCTTTCTCATGATTCCCTCCAGCATTATTCCCGTAGTATGGTCATTCTGCCTGCGTCCATCTCGCAGACTGTGTCGCAGAGCGCATCGATGTCTCCCTGGTTGTGGCTTGCGAGCAGGATGGTCTTCCCGTCCTCTTTTAAGCCGAGGATTAAATCGCGCATCTCCTTTACGCCGTGCTTGTCAAGCCCGTTGAGCGGTTCATCCAGGATAAGAAGCTCGGGATCCTCCATGATGGCCTGCGCGATGCCCAGGCGCTGCCGCATGCCCATCGAGAAGCGCCCGGCGCGCTTCTTCCCGGTGTCCGCGAGGTCCACGGCGGCGAGCGCCTCATCTACGCGGCTCTCGGGAAGGCCCAGCAACGTGGTGCGCACGCGCAGGTTCTCGCGCGCGGTGAGGTTGGGGTAGAGCGGCGCCTCCTCGATGAGGCTGCCGATTGCGTAGAGGTCCTCGCGGCGCCAGGCGTGCCCGGCAAAGAAGATCTCCCCGGCCGTCGGCCGCAGCATCCCGCAGATCATCTTGAGCGTTGTCGACTTGCCGGCGCCGTTGGGGCCGAGCAGCCCGTACACCTCGCCCTCGCGGATATGAAGGCTCACGTCGGCCACGGCGTCCTGCGCCTGGTCGCCGCGGCCGAAGCGCTTGGTGAGCCCGCGCGTCTCGAGCATGTAACCCATGGGTTTATCCTTTCTCTTCCGGGCGCGCGGGCCGAGCCACCGTGCCCGCTCGCCTTATCTTTCGGGTTCACCATCCATGGTGGGGCGCGTTTCTAACGAAGCCGTAACGGTCGTTGGGCTCTTTTGGCGCCAGCCCTTCTCGACCCGCACATCATGATTAATTTGCTTAAAGCAGCAACTTTCCCGATCGTTGTATTCACCGAATCAAAACGTGTACATCAGCCACCAAAGATGCCGAAAAATGTCGTTTTTGGTGGCTGATGTACACAAATGCAGAATCCCGCGCACCCCAGAAGCACCCTCCATATGTCTGGACTCTCTATGCTTACGCTGGATAGACATCGCCAGAACGGGTATAGTATCGAAAGTTTTGTCGTTTACCAGCGGGGGAGTCCTGTGGGCATCAAGAAGAAGATCAAAAAGGAGCTTATCGGCACTTCCGATTACCCGTCGAATAAGATCTTTACGATCTCCAATTTCATCACCTTTACGCGCCTGGTCCTCACGCTCGTCTTCCTGTACCTGTTCGTGACGGACAACAACCGTGTCGTCGCCATTGTCATCTATGCCATCGCGGCTTCCACCGACTGGATGGACGGCCAGATTGCCCGCATGACCAAAACGGTCTCGTGGCTCGGCAAGGTTATGGATCCCATCTGCGACCGCGCGTTGCTGTTTACCGGCGTGCTGGGCCTGGTGGTCCGCGGCGAGCTTCCCATCTGGGTCTGCGTGCTCATCATCGGTCGCGATATCTACCTGGGCATCGGCACGCTCATCGTGCGTCACTACCACCGGCGCCCCATCGACGTCGTCTTTCCCGGCAAGATTGCCACGGCACTGCTCATGACCGGCTTCTCGCTTATGCTGCTTGGGTTCCCCGTCATCGACGGCTGGCATCTGCTGCCCGCTACGTTCACGGCATTCCCAGGCCTCAACGGCAGCTCGGTGCCCCTCGGCATCTTCTTTGTATACGGCGGCGTCATCTTCTCCATGCTCACCGCTGTCATCTATTCCGTTAAGGGAGGGGCGGCCATTAAACAGGCCATCGCGCATCCCGAGGACGAGGACATCGACTTTCTTAACCCCGAAATCGAAGACTAAGTCGTTGGGGTATGATTACGTACGGTTCATTCTTTGCGGCGTAGCCGCGTTAGATAGGGGTTGTCATGGACAACAAGGTTAACAATATGCCTCAGAACGATAAGACTGCGGACGCTACCTGCGTTTTCCGTGTTCCTTCGAGCGATGTCACCGTTCCCGACCTTATGGCCAACGTGCGCATCACCGCTCCGGTTCTGTCCATCGTCAAGGGCCCGCAGACCGGAGCTGCCTTTGAGCTCGAGGACGACGTGACCACCATCGGCCGCGATCCCGCGAACGGCATCTTCCTCAACGACATGACTGTCTCGCGCAGCCACGCACGCATTATTCGTGAGGGCCTGGGCGCCCGTATTGAGGATCTGGGCTCGCTCAACGGCACCTGGGTCGACGGCGCTATCGTCAACGGTGCTCCGCTGCACGACGGCTCTTCCGTTCAGATCGGTACGTTTACGCTCATCTATCACGAGAGCACGCCGGAGCGCATCGAAACCGGTGAGTAGGTAATGGCCGAACGCAATTATCTGAGTATCGGCCAGGTCGTCAATCTACTTCGAGGCGCATACCCCGATCTATCGAACTCAAAAATTAGATTTCTAGAAGATGAGGGGCTCATCACCCCTCATCGTACGCCTAAGGGGTATCGCCAGTACTCCAAGGAAGACGTTGACCGTCTCGAGGTCATCCTGCACCTGCAGAAGACCCGCTACATGCCGCTCAACGTCATTAAGCAGCGACTGGAAAACGCAACGGACCTGTCCACGTTGGCTTACGAGGTGGGTCTTCTGTCTGATGTTCCACTTAAGACGGAGCCCAAGGAGACCAAGCAAAAGCTGCATCCCATCGAAACCATTCCCGATATGCTCGGCGTCGAGATCTCGTTTATCCGCTCCCTTGCCGAGAACGATCTTATCCGCATCATCAAGAGTCCGCAGAACCGAGAGCTCGTGGATGGCCGAGATTTCCCGATTATCCGTTACTGCTCGGAGCTTTCGCGCTTCCACATTGAGCCGCGCAACCTGCGTCAGTACGTATCGTCGGCAAACCGTGAGTCTTCGATGTTTGAGCAGGTTCTCGTAAGCATGCTCGGCATGGA
>CAJMPE010000208.1 GCA_905215275.1 uncultured bacterium
CCTGACGCGCTCGAGCGGCGTTAATAACTATAACGGCCGCCGCGAGACTTATTACAGCAGCAACGTACTCTACCATCACCGCACGGGCGAGTGGACTCAGGATTCCGAGGGCTTTTGGCGCGATTCTGATGGTTACTACGTCGTGGCCGCGGGCGATAAGGCCCAAGGCTCCACGTTTACCGGCTCCAAGGGCGAGTGCAAGGTCTATGACTCCGGCTGCGCTGCCGGAACCACCGACTACTATACCGGTTGGTAATCTGCCATAAGCCAATAGGACATGACGGGCGGGCGTCTTTACCGAGCCTTTGGGCAACGTAAGGGCGTCCGTTTTTTGTGCGTGATTGAGCTAACAGAGCGCTTACCGTGGCAGTACGCCGCGCATACGGGCGCGGGGCACACTAAGTCACGAGAAACAAAGTCTTTCTCGTGGAGGAAGTGGTCTTGTGAACGCTCGAGATGTCGCTATTGCCGTCGTTGCATTGACGCTTGGTTGCCTTGGTCCTACGGCCGCGCTTGTCGCGGGTATGCAGGGGTCTTATGGGGCTGCCTCTATCGTGGTCGGTGCGTTGATCGCGACTGCGCTGCTGGGAAGTGCGGGTGTAGTCCTTTGTCGCGACGATGAGGACCAGGCGTCGGAGTCGCAGCTCTAGTCGTCGGGACATCGACTACTGGTTATAGATGAAGATGAAAGCCGCCGTAAGGGGAGTGCTCCTTGCGGCGGCTTTGCTGTTGAGTCTGTTGACGTGGTGAGCCGGGCGCTACCAGCTCGCCTCGATATCGTGAATGCGCTGATAGAGCCAATCGTTTTGCGGCACTTGGATATCGTGTTTGGCGGCCAGGCGGCAAATGGTGCCTGCGAACTCCTCGACTTCGGTTTTTCGTTGTGCGATGCGGTCCTGCGCCATCGAGGGCATACCGGCGGGGTCGATTCCCTCGATGAGGTGCACCATCTGCGTCAGGTCTGCCTCGGTCAGCTCAATGCCCTCGGCGTTGGCGACCGCAAGCGTTTCGCGCATGGCGGAAACAAAGCAGCGACGCTGCTCGGAGCCCGGCTCCGTGGCGCTTCCGTAGGTCCCGCCGTAGGCCATGCAGGTCTGGTTGATGCCGTCGTTGAGCATGAGTTTGGCCCACATACGGTGCGCAATGTCGCGCTCGACGGTATGGGCGATGCCACAGCGTGTGTAGAGCTCGTCGATGGCGGTGACGGTTGCGGGCTCGGTGCCTGCTGCCGCGCCAAAGCGAATCTCGCCCGCATTGGTAAAGGTGAGCGCGCCGTCGAGGAATACGGCACCCAGTACATCCGCGGCCGCGTGTCCGCCATCCAGCCCGACGGGCACGGGCAGTACATCGTCCGCGGCGCCGACACCCTGCTCGGCAAGCCCGTCGAGGTGAAGGCCGACATGGTCGTGCTCGCCGTGGGCATCGAAGGCTCCAAGGGCGCGAACAAGCTCGCCGAAACCCTGCACATCTCCTACGACGGCTTCGGGTTCTTCATGGAATCCCACTGCAAGCTCCGCCCCGTGGAGACCAACACCGCCGGCGTGTTCCTCGCGGGCGTCGCCCAGGGCCCGAAGGACATCCCGTCCTCCGTCGCGCAGGGCAGCGGCGCCGCCGCCAAGGTGATCGGCCTGCTCTCCAAGCCGCTCCTCGAAAGCGACCCGCAGATCTCCGTCGTGGACATCAAGCGCTGCGTCGGCTGCGGCAAGTGTATCAAGGTGTGCCCGTTCCAGGCCATCGTCGAAAAGGAAATTCGCGGCGAAAAGAAGGCGCAGACCATCGAGGCCGTGTGCCAAGGCTGCGGCCTTTGCACGGCTACCTGCCCGCAGGGCGCCATCCAGCTCTCCCACTTCACTGACAACCAGATCCTTGCGGAGGTAGACGCTCTATGTCGGTTCTGACAGGCAAAGAACTCCGGATCGTAGGCTTCCTCTGCAACTGGTGCTCCTATGGCGGCGCCGACACTGCCGGGGTCGCTCGTTTCACCCAGCCTACGGACCTGCGTATCATCCGCGTCCCCTGTTCGGGCCGCGTCAATCCCCTGTTCCCGCTGAAAGCCCTGCTTTCCGGCGCCGACGGGGTGCTCGTGTCCGGCTGTCACCCGCGTGACTGCCACTATTCGGAAGGCAACTACTACGCCCGCCGCCGCCTCGAAACGCTGAAGGAATTCCTGCCCATCATCGGCATCGATCCCCGCCGCTTCGAGTACACGTGGGTGTCCGCCTCCGAAGGCCAGCGCTGGCAGGCCGTGGTCACCGCGTTCACCGAACGCGTCCACAAGCTCGGACCCGCGCCCAAGTTCGAAGACGCGAAGCCGATGTACGTCATGCCCAACCTTGACCTGCCCGCGCCTCTGCGCCCGCTCGGCTGCGGCGTCAATCCCGCGGCCATGACCGAGCTCAAGGACCAGATCAAGGCCGCGCTCGAAGCCAAGGAAGTGGAATTCGTCATGGGCTGGCAGAAAGGCTTCGACGGCCTGCACGCCACGCCCCTGTACATGCGCAAGCCCGAAGACGTCGAAAAGCTCATCTGGGGCCCGCTCAACGTCCACTCCCTCGCCACCTACCTGCCCCTCTTCAAGGGCAAGAAGGTCGGCATCGTGGTCAAGGGCTGCGACTCCCGCGGCGTCGTGGAACTCCTGCAGGAGAACCTCATCAACCGTGAGGACGTGGTCGTCTTTGGCATGGGCTGCAACGGAACCATCGACATCAACCGCGTGCTCGCCAAGATCGGCGACGTGACGGAAGTCGAATCCGTGACCGGCTCCGGCGCCACCCTCAAGGTCCGCGCCGACGGCAAGGACTACGAGTTCGCCATGCAGGACGTGGCGCAGGACAAATGCCGCGCCTGCACCGTGCCCAACGCCGTCATCCACGATCACTTCGCGGGCTCGCCCACGAACATCCCGGACGGCGCGCAGCCCGCCATGCCCGCCATCATGACCTTCCTCGACGGCCTGAGCCTCGAGGACCGCATGGGCTTCTGGCGGGGCCACATCGACCGCTGCATCCGCTGCTAT
>CAJMPE010000209.1 GCA_905215275.1 uncultured bacterium
ATGGGGATGCGCTTTGATGCAGGCTCTCTTGGAGACCCTGGGTTCGTTACGCGAGCTCGGCTCCGAGGGCCTTGCAAGCGGTCTCGCCCTCGTCGTCGGGCGTGTCGTAGCAGATGGTGGAGTCCACGACGTTGACGCCGGCCTCGTCGGCATCGGCCTTCCAGTTGTCCATCCACTCGCCCTCGGCCCACGAGTAGGAGCCAAAGAGGACGACTTTCTTATCGCCGAGGGTCTCCTTGACCTCGTCCCACATAGGCTGGAACTCGTCATACTCAAGCTCCTCGGAACCCATGGCGGGGCAGCCGAAGGCAATGGCGTCATAGCCGGCGGCCTTGTCTGCGGAGAAGTCGGCGCAGGAGATGACCTCTGCCTCGGCGCCGGCATCGGTTGCGCCCTCGGCAACGAAGTTTGCCATGGCCTCGGTGTTGCCTGTACCGCTCCAGTAGACGACTGCGATCCTGCTCATATGTTTTCCTTTCGGTTGTGCGGCGTGCGGCCGCGTTTTGTATGCTCTATCGGGTTGCCTGGACAAGTTGTCCCAGGGTGCAGCCCTGTTGATAGATGTAGGTAAGGTATTGCGTGCATGCACGATAGGAATCGAAGGTCGTGAGCGCCTGCTCAACGTTTGTGTATACCTTCCAGGCGCCAAAGACCTTATAGTTTTCGCCGTGCTGGACGATAAACTGATGGACATCTTCGTAGGGATAGCCCAAAAAATAGCCAATTTCGTGGGGGAACTCGCACGTGCACCCCGTATCGCAGTGCCTATTCCGTGCGAGTGCGCAGACGCTGCCGTCATAGGCGCTTTCTGCGGCATTGCTGCTTGCCAGCGTGATGCGCGCGGCGAGATGCACCAGGGATGCGGGCAGGTTGTGGACATCGTAACCTTCGGCGGCAAGCGCCGTCGTGGCGTGGGGGTCGGAGAGGTATCGCATGAGGTCCGCAGGGCGGTACACATAGATGAGCGCTCCGCAGGGGCGCCAGACCAAAACGCTCATATGGATCCCGAGTGGCTGGAGCTTGCGGTTGCATTGGGCTATGACGGCGAGCAGGCGAGAGCGTCGCCCTTCGATATGGGCGGCGCCGGGTTTTCCGTTTTGGTTGGCGTAGACGCCGGGATAGGTAAAGAGCGATGCCGGTTTGATGCCCGCGAGCGTGGGGGAGCAGTTGCGCACGACTGTTGCCTGAAACGTTGGGATGTCTATGGTTCGAGTCACGGCGCTCCTTCTGGTCCTCACTGTCAGCCTAGGAAAACTTATACATGAAAGTAAGCCAAGGTCAACAAAAAAGTTTGAAGAGGGAAACTAATTGACTGAACCGACACGAGTTTGGAGTAAGATGGGAACACCCCATGGGGGTATAGATATCAGTATTTGGAGAAAGGGGAACGCATGGAAGATTTGCTTAACCCCGCGAATCTCATCGTGCTGGCCGTCATTGCCGTCGGCATGTTTTTTGGACTGCGTCGCATTGCCGCTTCGACACACGGGAAGAGTTGTTGCAGCGATGGCGAGAGCGGCAAGAAGGCCAAGAAGGTAGTGGTTGCGGATACCGATCCGTCCCACTACCCCTATAGCGATGAGTTGCTTATCGGCGGCATGAGCTGCGACGGCTGCGCTCAAAACGTGGCCAATGCCCTGAATGCGCTGGATGGCGTGTGGGCTACGGTGACGTATGCGGACCATACGGCACGCGTGCGCTCTAAGCAGGCGATCGACCGCGGCGCTCTCGTGGCGGCCGTGAGAGATGCGGGTTACTACGTTATGACGCTGTAGACCTTGCCTTGGATGCGCGTCCTTGTCTAGGCTCGTCCGCGTAGCTCAATGTCCCGGATATCGTCGAAGTTGATGGCGATATCCCTGAGTTTGAGCAGCTTGAATGCGGGTAACACTTCGTCGAGAATGCCCGTGCGGCTACGATAGCCGTATGTATCGTAATAGGTAACGCGCACCAAGTCGCCGCGTTTGAGGCCCTCGAGCTTTTTCGAAAGCTCGAGGGCTTTTTCTTCCGTGAGTTCGCATTTGGGCTCAACAGTGATCTCTTGTTTGCGCACGAGCTCGTAGTATCCCGTGAGGGCGGCAAAGGGCATAAACTGTGCGGCGCGGTTGGCGCGCACGGCACCGTTGGCAGTGAGCTTGGGGTCGGCGGCGCGGCGTCTGCCCTCGGGGTCCGCCAGGCGCTCGAAGGCGGTCGGCGGGCGCACGGGCTGTTGTTTGGGTTTAGGCACGGTGTCCTCCAACTTGGTCGTTGCGTTCGCGCGCGGTGGCGCCGGCGGTAAAGCTTAATCCCTTGACGAGCGCGTTCTTGCCGTACTTGCCTTTCACAGCCAGGACGGCGCGCGCCAGGTCGCGCTCGCGCTCATCCGCCTCGATATCGCTAAACAGGTCGATAGTGGCAAATTCCTCGGGCATGAGGTTGCCAAAGCCCAGGTTGATGCGCTTGACCGGTCGTTTGGGATCGACAGTCTGCGCCCAGAGCTCATCGAAATGGCCCATGATCTTCTTAAACGAATTAGTGCGCTCGGGCAGCTTTCGCGAGGCGTTTGAGTGTGCAAAGAGTGCAGCATAGCCACCGCGCGGTTTGCCGCCGTGCTCTCCCACAAAGATGTCATCGATTGCCTGCGCCTCGCGTACCAGGCGGCGCCGTTCGTCATCGCGCTGGACGGGCTTGGGCGCACGGGGTGCGAGCTCGGGGCCGGCGGTTGCGGCGGGTTCGATGCTCGACGTGCTCGAACGCAAATGCCCGCATCCGTCTACATATTGCGCTGTGCCGCTGGCGTCGAGGCGGCGTATGTCGGCGCGCTCGCTCGCGTAGCCCACAAAGAGCGAGATGCTGTCGCACACCACGTGCTTATCGACTAAGTCCAGCACAGCGTTGTCGACCATCTCGCGCAACACGGTGTAGGCTTGCTCATAGGCATAGCCTTTCGATAGCACTTGCCCCGTGGTTGTTGAGGTTGCCTGCGGGCGATAGGCCTGAATATCGGCGATGGTTGTCGGCTCGCGCCCAAAGGC
>CAJMPE010000210.1 GCA_905215275.1 uncultured bacterium
CGCTCACCCGCAGGGCCCATTCCTGGTCCCGGCCGGGCTGAAAGGCAGAGGGGGTGAAGAACTTCCGGTTGCCCTCAAACTCGAAGGAGTAGGTGGCAAGCCGCTGCCCCCGCTCGCGGGCGTGCCGCTGGCCATCAAGGACAACATGAACCTCGTGGGCACGCGCACCACCTGCGCTTCCCGCATGCTCGAGAACTACCAGAGCGTCTACACAGCCACCTGCGTCCAGCGCATGCTCGATGCCGGCTGCCTGCCCATGGGCAAGGCCAACATGGACGAGTTTGCCTTTGGCAGCTCCACCGAGAGCTCGGCGTTCCACCGCACCAACAATCCCTGGGATACCGAGCGCGTGCCCGGCGGCTCCTCGGGCGGCTCCGCTGCAGCTGTCGCCGCGGGCGAGGTCGCGCTCTCGCTGGGCTCGGACGCCGGCGTCGCTGTGCGGCGTGGTGGGCTTTAAGCCCACGTATGGCGCCGTGAGCCGTTACGGCGTGGTTGCCTTTGGCTCGTCGCTCGACCAGGTGGGACCCTTTGGCCGCACGGTCGAGGATGTCGCGCTGGCCATGAACGCGCTTACCGGCGCGGGCCACGATCCGTACGACTGCACCAGCCAGGATTGCGTCGTCGACTTTACCGAGCATCTCAACGACAGCATCGAGGGCAAGCGCGTGGGCATTATCCCTGCGTTTATGGAGGCCGAGGGCCTGACGCCCGAGGTCAAGGCCGCTGTTCAGCGCGCCGCCCAGGAGCTGCAGAACCAGGGCGCCGAGCTGGTCGAGGTCGACCTGCCGCACCTGGATGCCGCCATCGCCGCCTACTACGTTATCGGCCCGGCCGAGGCGTTCTCCAACCTGGCTCGCTTCGACGGCATTCGCTACGGCTATCAGGAGGAGGGCTGCGCCAACCTGTCCGACCAGAGCTCGCTTTCGCGCGCCCACGGCTTTGGCGCCGAGGCCAAGCGCCGCCAGATGCTCGGCGCCTACCTGCTGAGCTCGGGCGTGTACGACAAGTACTACTACGCCGCGCAAAAGGCCCGCACACTCATCACGCAGGACTACGACGCCGCGTATGCCAAGGTGGACACCATCCTCATGCCCGCCTCGCCGCGCACGGCCTTTAAGTTTGGCGAGATCAGCGACCCCACGCAGATGTACCTCTCCGACCTGTACACCATCTCGCTCAACATCTGCGGCAACGGTGGTATCTCGGTGCCGCTGGGCCTGGGCGAGGATACTCAGCTGCCCGTTTCTGCCCAGCTGGTTGGTCCGGCCTTTAAGGACCGTCAGCTGCTTATGTTTGCCCGCGCCCTGGAGCGCGGCTTTGCCGATGCCGCTACGGGTGCGCCCGCGCTTTCCGTCGCGCCCGATTTTGCCGGGAAGGGAGGCGAGCTGTAATGAAGGAGCTTTCCGAGGTCCTGCAGGAGTGGGAGGCCGTGATCGGCCTGGAGATCCATACCGAGCTCACCGCACTCGATACCAAGATGTTCTGCAACTGCAAGCTCAGCCACGATGACGAGCCCAACGCCAACGTGTGCCCGGTGTGCCTGGGCCTGCCCGGCGCCCTGCCGGTGCCCAACAAGCGCGCCATCGAGAGCATTGTCAAGGCCGGTCTCGCCACCAACTGCGAGATTCAGCGTCACTCGATGTTCTACCGCAAGCACTACTTCTATCCCGATATGGCCAAGAACTTCCAGACCACGCAGGGTCCGGTCGCCTTTGCCATGTACGGTCACCTGGATCTGGATGTGACCGGTCGCGGTGCCGCCGAGCGCCCCGACTGCGCATTCGGCGAGGCCGAGGCTCAGAGCCTGGCGAGCGCTTCGGCCAACGCCGAGGGCCTGTCCACGTCCATGACGTCGACCATGCGCGAGGGCAACCAGCGTGCCGGTCATCTGGCCAGCTACGATGCGTCCAACCTGCAGATGCCTGAGCGTCGCGAGGACGGTTCCTACACGGTGCCCATTCGCATCCTGCGCATCCACATGGAGGAGGACGCCGCCAAGATGGTGCACGTGGGCGGTGCCGAGGGCCGCATTACCGCCGCGGCAGAGTCACTCGTCGACTACAACCGCTGCGGCACGCCGCTCATCGAGCTCGTCACCGAGCCCGACTTGCGTACGCCCGAGGAGGCTCGCCTGTTTATGGAAAAGCTCCGTCGCATTTTTGTGACGCTGGGCATTTCGGACTGCTCCATGGAGAAGGGTTCCATGCGCTGCGACGGCAACGTGTCGCTGCGCCGCCGTGGCGAGACCAAGCTGGGCACCAAGACCGAGCTTAAGAACCTCAACTCGTTTAAGAGCCTGCATGATGGCCTTGCCTACGAGATCTGCCGTCAGGCCGAGGTGCTCGAGGAGGGCGGAATCATCTATCAGGAGACCCGCCACTGGGAGCCCAGTCGCAAGCGCACCGTAGTCATGCGTGTCAAGGAGACGGCCGACGACTATCGCCTGTTCCCCGATCTCGACCTGGCGCCGTTCGATCTGGACGACGAGTTCATCGACCGCTGCCGTGGCGAGATTCCCGAGCTGCCCGATGCCAAGCGCGCCCGTTTTGAGGCCGACTTTGGCATTAAGGCGGCCGATGCCGAGCAGATTGCCGGCGACCCCGAGTTTGCCGACTTCTTTGAGGCCGCTGCTGCCGGAATGGCCGGTAAGGAGGTCCAGACGGTCGCAAACCTGCTGGTCAACGAGATGATCGCCTACCTTAAGGGCGCGGGCGTCTCGCTGGCCGAGTCCGGCATCGCGCCGGCTCAGGTGGCGGCGCTTGCCAAGCTGCTGGCGACCGATGCCATCAGCTCCAACCAGGCTCACGAGGTCTTTGAGGCCATGGCACAGACCGGTGACGACCCCAACAAGATTGTCGACGAGCGTGGTATGCGTCAGGTGAGCGACGCCGCCGCGCTGCAGCCGATCGTGGACGAGGTGCTGGCAAACTGTGCCGATCAGGCGCAGCAGTACCGCGATGGAAACCAGAAGGTCA
>CAJMPE010000211.1 GCA_905215275.1 uncultured bacterium
GGGGTCATCGTCGGTCCCCTTGCCGCCCCCGCCGCCATTGCCCCAGTCGCTTCTACCCTCGCCCGCAATGCCACCACGGATGGTGAGGCTCGTGGTATCGACAAAATTCCACATGATGGACTGGGAGGCCAGCGAGTATTTCGCGCGAAGGTCTTTATCGGCGTTACTCTCATAACCGCGAGATATTTCTGTATCGCCCCACCAGAAGCGCCAGCCATTGTGGAACTCGACAGGACCAGCACCTGTAACGTTCACGACAATGGATGCGCCTTCGGGGACATTGGTGAACTTAAAGTCGACACCGCGGTAGTAGACGCCATCCTTCAAGTTGGAGAGCTCGGAACCGGCAATGGTGAAGACCTGTTGCATAGAAGTTCCATCGCCGGTAAAGGTGATAAGTCGCTCGGTGTTGCAAATCTTATAGTTCGGGATTCTGGTATCAAGCGCACCGGAAACAGACTTCTCACTACCATCGAAAGTGAGTGTATAGCTTGTTCCCTTGTTATCGTACTTGTTGATTGCGTAGCTGTTGTCGCTAATTGCGGAACCATCCGTAACTGTGCCGGTATTTGCAAACGAGGCGAGCTGTTTCGATAGCTTCGAGAGGTATCCATCTGCACCGTTGTAGCTCGAATAATCGTTACCGTTAACATTAGTCAAATCAACATTTTGATTGAACAGGTCGCTCTTCAGAGCATCCGAGCCCTCGAACCAATTACCTTGCTTTTTCACGACAGACTGGCGCCCGTTGTTAGCATTCGAATCCCAATAGGAATAGGTAATGGGACCGGCGATCTGCGCGGTATAGTCATAGCCAGGGTGGGAGTCAGTCTTTGTCGCCTTGCCGACCCAAGCACCCTTGGTCCAAGCACCAACCGTCGCAGCATCTGAGGTCGTTCCCTGACCGGTATTCATGTTCTCAATCAAGCTGTTTATGCCGGCGACCGCAAGCACCGTGCTTCCCTCCCTGGGACGAAACTGCGATCCAAAACCAACGGTGCCGAAACGGAAGCCCTGGCCGCCCCAACTCTCCTTGATAGGATTCATGGCCAGTTTGCCGTGGACCACGGTAAGGCCCTCCGCCTCAGCGGCATATGAGCCGGTGGGGGCGTTATTCGCATCAAGAGTGCTAGTTTTGTTCGGCTTACCACCGATGTACATGTCGCGGCCGACGGAGGTGGCCACGCCGGGATCGGGGGTGGAGATATCGATATTCGTACCGATACCGATAGACGTGGGCTTGTAGATGCCCTTGTTCACAGTAGTAGCCGCGTTCGCAGAGGTGGCGGCGCTATTCTGGTTTCGGCATCCTCGCTGGTGTTATCTACAGCAGCGGACTCACTTGAGGAACTCCCCGTTACAGCTTCCTCGGTAGAAACTGTCTGGGCGTCGTTGGCAATGGCCTGCGAGATCGGAGGCATGACGAGCGACAGTACCAGGCTCAACACGGAGGCTCCGCACAAAACGCCTGCCAGTACACGGCGCGTCGCTTTATTACTCTGCTTAGATTTGTCCGAATTCGCTTTCATCGATGTCTCCTCCCCAAGAGACCGCGATCTTGCTCTTTCCCTATCAAACGTATCTGCGCAATCTGTAATTGCGCACGTTTAGTGTACATATTGTAACGATTGTTTAGACATCTGAGCAACAAAACCGACATTTTTGTAGCGGATTCTCAATTCTCTTGACATTTGCTCAGATTTACCTTCGTTTATTCGCTATCAATTATTTGTTTCTACTGGTAATTTAGCTGCACACCATTTTTTAATGGCATAGATTTATTTGCACAAATTTTTGCTCAAGAGCAGACATCCCGCTCACGGTCGAAAATCGACCGTGAGCGGTAGGTCATTAACCGGAAGGAATATCCTTCCAAACTGATGAGAATATCTTTAACCCATCGGTGGTTAGAAGCGTAATGCTCAGACAACCATATTTGAATTAGTGCGCAGATTTTCGGTATCAATTCGCCCAAATCGCCTGAGGCCACCACAAAGGTGCCTGTCCCCTTTGTGGTGATTCTGCCCCAGCGCTACAGCAGATGTTCCTCGATAAAGATCGCGATGCCGTCTTCGTCGTTGCTCGCGGTTACAAAATCGGCGGCGGCGCGGGTGGCGGCGCTGCCGTTTACCATAGCCACGCCCACGCCGGCGTCAGCCACCATGCAGGCGTCGTTATCGGCATCGCCAAACACACAGACGCCCTGGAGCTCCATGTCGTTGAGCTCCGCCACGCGCACAAGGCCACGCGTCTTGGACACGCGCGGATCCATGAACTCGTAGAGCCGCTGCGTGGTTTGCAGAGCCGCCGCCTTAACGGTGTTATCGGCAAACGTCGACGCCCGCTCAATCACCCGCGGCATTACCTCGGGCGCCATGGTAAACATCACCTTTGGCTGCGGCTCGCGCAAAAACTCGGCAAAATCGACCACTTGGTAGGGCACGCCGTCGACGCGCGACAGGTGCTCGACGCACGCGTTGCTCTCGGGCACGTAGAACACGCCGTCTCGGGGGCAGACGGGCGTTGCTGGCAGGCCCGCCATGTGCTTGCAGATGCGCGCGATGGTCTCGCCCGGCAGCGGATAGCTCAGCTCGTTGATATCGTGCGCGCGGTCGATGACCTCGGCGCCACCGCAGCCCACCATCACGTCTACCAGGCCTTCGATACCCCAGAGCTCGTACATGGCCTCGGTCGCGTGGGCGTCGCGCCCGGTGCACAGGCCAAAGAGCACACCGCGCTCGCGCAGGGCGCGGATCGCCGCCACGGTGCGAGGGGACACCGTGTGCTGGCTCGTGAGCAGTGTGCCGTCGATATCGCAGAACACGGCTTTGATGTGGCTAAAGGTGGTGTCCATGGGGGCCTTTCTGGGTTGTGCGGCGATGTGGGGTGTATTCGTGAACGGCGTACATGGTATACCAAGGCGCACACGGGGCGCTTGGGCGCAAAACC
>CAJMPE010000212.1 GCA_905215275.1 uncultured bacterium
GCGTGTTCGGCTTTGTCTCGGGCCAAGGATCTTGCAAGCGACTCAGTGATCTCTGGGTGGTCGTGCACCTCGGTCGCCTGTTCGATAATCGACTGCGCATGCGCGGCATCTGCTTGGGCGTTGGCTATGCTCTGCTCTTGGTCGCGGCGTGCCTTGTCCTCGGCAGCGATCTTCTCGCGCAGTTCGCGCTGGTGCGTCGTGGCGGCAGTCTTCGCCGTCTGCAGCTCGTCGCGTGCGGCATCGGCCTCTGCCGTCACGGCCTGATGGGCTCGCTTAGCGTCGGCGATGGGGGCTTGCGCCTGTTCGACGGCCTGCTCGGCTGCGGCAAGCGAGTGCTCAAGGTCGGCGGTAATGCGCGGGACATCTTCTTCGGCTTTACGCAGGGCATCCGCCGTGTCGGAGATCTGCATCGAGAGCTCGCTGGTGCGCACCGTATAGTTGGCGGGATTTGCCGAGGGATTGCGTTGCAGCTCGGCATACTCATGACGCAGCGTCTCGAGCTGGGCGCGCGTGGCGTCGACGGTTTGTTGCGCGGCCGCAATGCCGGCGTCTCGCTCGGCCTTCACCTTGTCTCGGATGCGCTTGGAATCCTCAAGACGTCGAACGAGGCGGTTGCCGGTCTCGCGCGAGCTCGCCTCGCGGGCCTCCACGGCATCGAGCGCGGCCTTCAGGCGGAGCTCAGTCGCGTCATCCTCTATTTTCATTTGTTCGAACTGCCCCTTGAGCTCTGTCGCTTTGGCGGCGTGGGCATCACGGTCAATCTCGGCGGCTGCTGCAGTCTTTTGGGCCGTGGCAATCGCCTGGCGCTGGTCGGCGACGATCTGGTCGTAGCGGCCTGCGATATCCTGGCGCGTCTCGAGTTCCTCGGCCTGATCGGCAATGCGCTGCTCAAGTTCGGCCAGATGGGCACGGGCATCGGCAAGTGCCTTTTTCGCGGCGTTCATCTCGCGCATGGCCGAGGCGCCCTGGGCGATAAAGGTGCCCACGGCGTTCGCAGTGTTCGAGACAGCGGTCCCCAGATCGCGGCTCGCGGCGGGGGGGAGCCGCGTTGGCGGCATCCGCATCGGCAGCCTGCGGCGCGGCGATATTGCCGGTACCGCCCTCGACCACAGAAAAGCCTGCTGCGTGCGGATCGACCGCATCGGCGCCAATCGTGGGGTGCTCGAGCTGCAGAAACGAGGGCATGGTGCTGCCCTGGTCGGCGACCGGAGTCTCGCCGGGCACGAAGGTCGAGGCCGCCTCGGCGGCCTCCTCTTCCTCGGCATCAATATCGGCATCGGCGACGGCGTCTTTCATCGCTTTGACAGCATCCATCATGGAGTCCATGACGGCATCGAGCTCTTCTTCCGAAGACACCTCGATGGGGCCTTCTGCTTGCGGGGCGGCTTCCTTTTCGGGGGCATCGTCCTGAGCGGGCGCATCGTCGTTATGCTCGCCGGCGTTTTCTGTTTCAGGGATTTCCGCCGTAGCGCTTTCGTCCAAGATGGGGTCGTCGACGTCGATATCATCGCGGGTCACAGCGTCGGCATCTGCGGTGACGTCTGCGGAATCATCAAAATGCTGTTGAGTCTGGGGGTCCAGCTCGTCTGTCATAGGCATGTGCTCCTCATCGTTGTTTGTCACCCTATGATAAAGTCTCGCGCCGACATCCCGCGCGCCGCAGCAAAGTTTCAAAACGTGTTCGATGGCTCGTTTGGCTGACAAAAATTCGGCCTCTTTATCCAGTTCGTGCTTGACATTCCCTTCGCCGAATGACGTTGTGCCGTTCGCCTACCGCGGTCTTTTATTTTTGCTTGAACACGCTAAAGTTGCATCTTAGCTTTTGGCGCGTGAAGTTGGATACGCGCAGTCGGCGGGCGTGCCCGTCGCGATTTGAAAGGACTTTGTATGGGACTTTTCACTGGTAAGACCGTGATCGTCACCGGCGGCGGCAAGGCCACGCTTAAGGACGGTTCTGCTGGCTCCATCGGCTACGGCATCGATATCGCATTTGCCAAGGAGGGCGCGAACCTCGTCATCACCGGCCGCAACGTCGCCAAGCTCGAGGCCGCCAAGGAGTCTCTCGAGGCCGAGTACGGTGTCAAGGTTCTGCCTGTTCAGGCCGATGTCTCGGCTGGTCAGGACAACGAAGCCGTCGTCCAGAACGTCATCGACAAGGCCATTGAGGAGTTCGGCCGCATCGACGCCGTCGTCAACAATGCTCAGGCTAGCGCCTCGGGCGTGACCATCGCCGATCACACCATGGACCAGTTTAACCTGGCCATTTACTCCGGTCTGTATGCTACCTATCTGTACATGCAGAAGGCCTATCCGCACCTGAAGGAGACCAAGGGCTCCGTGGTCAACTTCGCTTCGGGCGCCGGCCTGTTTGGCAACTATGGCCAGTGCAGCTATGCTGCCGCCAAGGAGGGCATCCGCGGCCTGACCCGCGTTGCCGCCAACGAGTGGGGCAAGGACGGCATCAACGTCAATATCGTTTGCCCGCTTGCTTGGACCGCTGCGCTCGAGAACTTCCAGGATGCCTATCCCGAGGCGTTCAAGGCCAACGTCCACATGCCGCCGGCCGGCCACTACGGCGACGTCGAGAAGGAAATCGGCCGCGTGGTCGTTCAGCTCTGCGGTCCCGACTTTAAGTACATGAACGGCGAGACCGTCACCCTCGAGGGTGGCATGGGCCAGCGGCCTTAGGGGTTACGCGGTTTTACCAAACCGCGTAACGGCTCGACGCTGCGCGGGTCGCATTTGGACAATCTGACGTTCAACTTCAAGGGCGCGACCAAAAGGTCAGCGCCCTTTCGTTTCACGTCACCTTGTCACAAATGCGACCCGCTCGCTGGCGTTGCCAAAACATCGATGTAGTCATTGGGGACGTTCTTAAACGACTAGTCGTTGGGGACGTTCTTAAACGACTAGT
>CAJMPE010000213.1 GCA_905215275.1 uncultured bacterium
GGCGTGCTCTGCGGGCTGCGGCTCGTTCCTCGAGGGTTTTGCCAAAAACCTCGGAATAGCCGTTGAGGATATCGCGACCGAGGCATTTTCGTCCAAAGACCCCGCCGTTCTCGGCAGCCGCTGCACGGTGTTCATGAACAGCAGCGTCGTTTCCGAGCAGCGGCGCGGTAAGGGTCCGGGCGACATCATGGCCGGTCTCTGCCGTTCGATTATCGAGAACGTGTTCACCAAGGTCATTCGCGTTTCAAATCTCAACCGTCTGGGCGACAAAGTCGTCGTCCAGGGCGGCACGTTCCGAAACGACGCGGTGCTGCGCGCATTCGAGCAGTATCTGGGCAAACCCGTCACGCGTGCGCCCCACCCGGGGCTGATGGGCGCTATCGGTATCGCCCTGCTCGCGCGCGAGGAATGCCGCAAGGGCGACGCCGGCACGTCGTTTATCGGGCTCGATGCCGTGGAGCGCTTCGAGCATCGCGAGTTCGGCGGCGTTACCTGCCGTCGGTGCAACAACCGCTGCCAGCGCGCGGTCGTGGCATTTGGCGACGGCTCGCTTTACGTCACGGGCAATCGCTGCCCGCGCGGCGGCGCCATCTCATGGGATGAGCTCGTGCGCGAGGTTCCCGCGGCGGAGGAGCTGCGTCCGCAGGGTGCTTGCGAGGCACAGGCACCCGGCACGGGGCGCGACCGGACCGCGGCTGCCCCCAATCTCTTTGTCGACCGCGAGAAGCTGCTGTTCGAGTCGTGCCCCACGGTTCCCGTCTGCGGGGGGCGCGATGTCACGATCGGCATTCCCCGTGTGCTCGAGTTCTGGGACACCATGCCGTTCTGGTCGACGTTCTTCAGCACGCTCGGCTTTAAGGTGCGCGTCTCGGGACGCAGCACCAAGGCGATGTACGAGCGCGGTCTGGCGCACGTCACATCCGACACCGTGTGCTTCCCGGCCAAGCTCGTCCACGGGCACATCCGCAATCTCGTCGACGCCGGTGTCGACCGCATCTTCATGCCCATCATCACGACGGTGCCCACCGAAAACACCGCCTCTACCAGCGAGTGGATGTGCGCCGTCGTAAAGGGATACCCCTACGTGATGCGCAATTCCGATAACCCGGAGGAGCGTTTCGGCGTTCCGTTCGATACGCCGCTGTTCCACTGGTACGACGAGGGCGACCGAAACCGCCAGCTCAAGGCGTGGTGCAAGGAGACCTTCGATATCGATGCCGACCTGGTTGCCAAGGCGACCGAGCAGGCGGACCGCGCGCAGCAGACGTTTGAGAACCAGCTGCAGCTGCGCGGCAGGCAGGTGCTCGAGAACGTGCGCGAGGACGGCGGCTACGCGGTGGTGATCGCTTCGCGCCCGTACCACAACGACCCGCTGGTCAACCACGGGCTGCCCAAGCTCTTCTCTGAGCGCGGCATCCCCGTGCTGACGCCCGATGCGGTGCCGGGGGTCTGCAACGTCGATCTTTCCAACAGCCGCATCGACATCGTGAACAACTACCATGCGCGCATGCTGTCGTGCGCGGTCATCGTCGCATCGACGCCCGAGCTCGAGCTCGTGCAGATGGGCAGCTTCGGCTGCGGCCACGATGCGTATCTCACCGACGAGATCGCGCGCATGATGGGCGAGATGGGCTCCAAGGTTCCGATGATGATCAAGCTCGATGAGAGCGACGTCGCCGGTCCCATGGGCATTCGCGTGCGTTCGTTTATCGAGTCGGTCAACCGTCGTCGCGCGGAGGAGCGTGCCGAGGGCGCCCGGGTGCACGCGGTCCATCCGCTCGACGACCCGTATAAGGTCAAGTACACCAAGCGCGACCGGCACGACAAGATCGCGCTGGTCCCCAACACCTCCCATGCGTTCTGCAGGCTCATGACCGCGGCGATGCGCAATCAGGGCGTGCGCGCCGAGGCCCTTGATATCGGGCGCGAGGATGCCATCCGCCTGGGCAAACGCTATGTGCACAACGACATCTGCTTCCCCGCGCAAATCGTGATCGGCGAGGCGCTCGCGGCACTCGAGAGCGGTAAGTACGACCCGCACGACGTCGCCGTGGTGACTGGCAAGTATATCGGCGACTGCCGCCTGACGCACTACATGCCCCTGCTGCGCCGTGCGCTCGACGACGCGGGATACGACTATGTCCCGGTGCTCACCAACGACGACGTCGATGCCCACAATGCGCATCCGGGCTTCAAGCTCGGCCTTGGCCCGAGCATCCAGATCGCCTACGGTCTTCCCATGATCGATGCCCTCGAGGCCATGCTTAGGCGCATCCGTCCCTACGAGCTCGAGAAGGGCGCGGCGGACGCTGCGTTCGACCGCGCGCTCGATGAGGTTATCGAGGGCATGGAGCGCTCCGGGCTGAGAGGCCAGGCGACGGGCTTCAAACGCGCGCTTGCGATCATGGACGCCGTTCCGTACGACCGCTCGAACCCGCATCCGACCGTTCTCATCGTGGGCGAGTACCTGCTCAATTTCCATCTCGGCGCCAACCACGAGATCGAGCGCTACCTCGAGGACAACGGGCTCGAGGTCATCGAGGCGCGCATGACCGACGTGATCCGCAAGACCTATTTCTACAAGCATGCGCAGTCGCGCGAGTTCCACGTCGACCTGTCGCTGCCCGAAAAGGCCTGGTACGCCACGGCGGACAACCTGTTCGAGCTCGCGCACGACCGTTGCGACCGCCTGGGCGCGGCGAGCCCGCTCTACGAGCCGCCGACGCGCATGCCCGAGCTCGTGCGCGCGAGCGATAAGATCCTGCACCATACGTTCGATGCGGGCGAGGGCGTGCTGATTCCGGCGGAGATCCTCGAGCACGCCAAGCGCGGCTGCCGCAACTT
>CAJMPE010000214.1 GCA_905215275.1 uncultured bacterium
TCCTTTCTCCTACAGCCGCGGCGGCCCCGGCATTGATGCGCGCCCGCAGCTCGTCACTCGGCACGGTGTCGCTCGCATCCCACAGCTCGGGATTGAGCGCGGGAGCATGCGGATCCACAGCGCAATGCGAGCTCGTACGCTCGTCGCCGATGGGCATGTATTCGATAAAGCGCAGGTGGATGGGGCGGTCGAGCGTAAGCCGCGCGAGGGCCGCCACATCCTGGTTGAGCCGGCGCACCACAACGCAGTTGACCTTAACGGGCTCAAAGCCCCAAGCCAGCGCCGCGTCGATGCCCGACACGGTCTGTTCGAGTCGACCCAGGCGCGTGATCTTTCCAAAGAGCGTAGGGTCGAGCGTGTCGAGCGAGACGTTGACGCGGTTAAGCCCGGCATCTTTGAGCTGCGGCGCCAGCTTGGGCAGCAGGGCGCCGTTGGTGGTGAGCGAGATGTCCTCGATCTGCGGAATCGCGCGGATGTCGCGAATAAGCGGGATGATGCGGCGGCTGACCAGCGGCTCGCCGCCCGTCAGGCGTACGCGGCGAATGCCCTCCCCCGCCACCAAGCGCACAAAGCGGGCGATTTCCTCGGCGCTGAGCAGCTCGTCGTGTGCACGGGGTGCCACGCCATCGGCCGGCATGCAATAGATGCAGCGGAAATTGCACTTGTCGGTAACGGCAATGCGCAGGTAGTTGATATCGCGGCCAAAACCGTCATGTTGCACGTGCCCGTCCACGCAGCCCTCCCCTCACGCGGCATTTTTATTCTTCGAGAAACATAATACCCCACGGGAAGAATGGGTCGACAACCGTACGACAGGACAGGCCACTTCGAGCAAGATGTACTTCCCAAGCCCATCCTCAGCATCCAAACCATCACAACATTCGACGGTTTTCTCGATTTTGAGGGAAAGCATCGAATGTTGTGATGGTTTGCCTGCCCACAGCGCCCCGCAGAAGGGCCAGAACGCCCCTAGAGGCTACCATTCCAGTGTCGTATCACGAACTCTCGCAGGTCGTTCTGACGTTTCTGGAATGTCTCGCTTCGGTCGCACTTAAGGCCCATAGCGAGCGCGATGGCGTTCATCGCCCGGTGCAATTGCAGCTGGTGGGCAAACTGAGTCCCGGTGAGGACGATCATCCTAAAGCCCAGCGCGCTCAGCACGGTCATGCGCTCCGCATCCGACGCGCTGCGCTGTTTATCAAGATGGTCCGAGCCGTTGTATTCAATCCCCGTACCGCTCGCAGGCGCATATACGTCGATCTCGAAATACCCGGCCTTAGCGAGATACTTGAACTCGTTGGGAACATCGACCCGATGGTTGAGCTCGATCTTGGCATATCCCAACCCTCCCTGGGAACGTTTTGCTACGACCATAATTGCGGTGGCCGTCTCCATGGGCGACCGCGCGCCATCGTGCACGCGCCTGAGCACGGCGGCCGCGCGTATGGCCCCCTGACGAGATCGGTTCTCATTGCAATAAGCAATCAAGTCGGCAACGGTATACCTCTGCCCCATCTCGATATAATCGCCTGTCGACAGATGATTCAAATGGTATCGGGCGCAGATTTCGTAGCCATATTCCAGCTGCTCGGGCTCGCTCATCCACGAACCCGCTTGGACAAAGCACATGACCTCATCAACCACCAGAAGGCCCTCCGCCACCTCGATAAGATGGCTTGGAGGTACCGGCGCTCCAAACACGTGGCACCTAAATCCAGCCGGCGTCGAGCGCTCAAAATCGAAGTTGACGAGCGTGTCGATATGATCGAGCTCTTCTCGTGGAATACCGAGCGAAACCAGATAGTCGGCAACGATCCCAACTGCCGTTGAAGCCCTCAGCCCTTTGGCATCGAGTCCCAATTTGGGCAGGCTCGCGGTCGGCTCCGCCTCGTTAGCAAGCGAGTCCTCATCGTATAGGCTGCTTGCTCGCGAGAGCGGCTCGGACGGACGTGCCACGTTGTGGTACAGCCAGGCAGTCTTATGGGACAGGACGATCGGCAGGTCCATAAGCCCTCCAATGGAGTCGGATAACCAACCTTATTCCCCTGCCCACGGGTCCGCACACCTTCGTGCTCAAGAAAGCGATTCCACCCGATCGAGTGGCAGAAAAACCATCACAACATTCGATGCTTTTCCCGTTTTTGGCAAAAACCGTCGAATGTTGTGATGGTTTGAGGCGAGGTGAGGGGCACGGAGGGGTCAAAGCATCGTGCTCGAACGGGTTAATCCAGCTCTTTTAAGCCATGCGCCAGCTGCCAGTACTCGCCGTGCTGGGCGAGCAGCTCTTCGTGCGTGCCGCGCTCGATGATGCGGCCGTGGTCGAGGACCATGATGGCGTCGGCGTCGCGGACAGTGGACAGGCGGTGCGCGATCATAAACGTGGTGCGACCGCGCATGATGCGGTCCATACCGCGCTCGATGAGCTTTTCGGTACGCGTGTCGATGGAACTCGTGGCCTCGTCCAGGATGAGCACCGGCGGATCGGCGACGGCCACGCGCGCGATGGCGAGCAGCTGACGCTGACCCTGCGACAGGTTGGCGCCGTCGGCCGTGACCGGTGTGTCGTAGCCCCGCGGCAGGCGGCGGATAAACGAGTCGGCGCCTCGGCAGCGGCGCGCACTTCCTCGTCGGTCGCGTCGAGCTTGCCAAAGCGGATGTTCTGCGCAATGGTGCCGCTAAACAGGTGCGTGTCCTGCAGCACAATGCCGAGCGACCCGCGCAGGCTGGCCTTGGCAATGTGCTTGACGTCGATGCCGTCGTACGTGATCTCGCCGTCATCGACCTCGTAGAAGCGGTTGATGAGGTTGGTGATGGTCGTCTTGCCGGCG
>CAJMPE010000215.1 GCA_905215275.1 uncultured bacterium
CTCGCGCATGAGCTCGGGACTCGTGTGCAGACGACCGGCGGTATCGATGAGCACCAGGTCACTGCCGCGCTTATCGGCCTCGTCGAGCACGTCATAGCACACACTCGCCGGATCGGAGCCGCGGTCACGCTTAATGACGGGTACGCCGGCACGCTGGCCCCAAACATCGAGCTGCTCGATGGCGCGGGCGATGAGCTCGACTACGCCGCTGTGAGCTGCGGAAAGCTTTCGCCGGTGTTCTTCGGTTCAGCGCTCACGAACTTCGGCGTTGAGCCTTTCCTGAAAGAATTCCTGCGCCTGGCGCCGAGCCCGCTGCCGTACACCGACACGCTTACCGGCGAGCAGGTTGACCCGCAGCGCGACGATTTCAGCGGCTTCGTGTTCAAAATCCAGGCGAACATGGACAAAAACCACCGCGACCGCATCGCGTTCGTGCGCATTTGCTCGGGCAAGTTCGAGCGCGGCATGGACGCCTTCCACGTGCAGGGCAACCGCAAGCTCAAGCTTGCCACGGGCACGTCGATGATGGCCGATGACCGCGCCATCGTGGACGAGGCGTACGCGGGCGATATCGTGGGCCTGTTCGACCCGGGTATCTTTAGCATCGGCGACACTGTGTGCTCCGGCAAGCGCCATGTGCAGTATCCGCAGATCCCGACGTTTGCCCCCGAGATGTTCGCTCGCATTACGCAGGTCGACACGCTCAAGCGCAAGCAGTTCGTCAAGGGCATGGAGGAGCTTGCCCAGGAGGGCGCCATCCAGATCTTCCGCGAGCTGGGTGCCGGCATGGAGAGCGTCATCGTGGGCGTGGTCGGCGTGCTGCAGTTTGAGGTGCTCGAGCGTCGCCTTAAGGCCGAGTACCGTGTTGAGGTTCGTCGCCAGCCGCTGCCCTATACGGACATCCGCTGGATCCAAAACGACCCCGATACCATCGATATCCCGGGTCTTTCGCTCACGGGCGACACGTTGCGCGTCGAGGACATGCGCGGCGGCAAGCTGCTGCTGTTCACGAGCCCGTGGAACGTGGATTGGGCAACCGACCACAACCCCGACCTTATCCTGTCGGAGTTTGGCAACGTAGCCTTTTAACGCATCGGCGCGGTGGTCCTGCGGGGCTGCCGCGCCGTTTGCTTGCCTGATGCCGTGTGAGCGGCTATCATACCCACCGTCGTCTTAAGACCGAGGCGTCCGAGCAGTTCGGGTCCGATATCCTGCTCGTTAAACCTAAAACCAAAGGAGTACATAATGATCAAGAAGGTTATGGAGGACTACAAGGTCCTGTTGCGGAGCATTCCCGCGGCAACGGTTTCGCTGTTTTTCGTGAGCGTCATCATGATGAACCTGCTGGCCAACAAGGAGCTTATCAGCCTGCCGTATCTGGCACTCGATTGCGGGTTTGTGGTGAGCTGGGTTTCGTTTTTGTGCCAGGACATGATCTGCAAGCGCTTTGGCGCCAAGGCATCCATCAAAATCTCTATCCTCGCGCTGCTGGTCAACTTGGCCGTGAGCCTGTGCTTTTGGGCATGCTCGCTCACGCCCGGCATGTGGGGCGCTTACTACGACACGGGCATGATCGAGGTCAACACCGCCCTTAACGCCACCATCGGCGGCACCTGGTACGTGGTGTTGGGCTCTTCGCTGGCAATGCTCGTTTCTGCCGTGGTTAACTCCACGCTCAACCAGTCGCTCGGCCGTATGCTCAAAAAGAATAACTTTGCGAGCTTCGCCTTCCGTTCCTATGTGTCCACGGGTGTTGGCCAGTTTATCGACAACCTGGTCTTTGCCATTGTGGTGAGCCACACGTTCTTTGGTTGGACCTGGGTGCAGGTCCTTATGTGCTCGCTGACGGGTGCCGTTGCCGAGCTGCTGTGCGAGGTCTTCCTGAGCCCCGTGGGCTACAAGGTCGTGCGCGGCTGGGAGCGCGAGAACGTGGGCTCCGAGTACCTCGAGCGCCACGCAACCGCCTAAGGAGCAAGTATGCGGGTTTTGATCACGGGCGCTTCGGGCGGTATCGGAGCCGCGTGCGTGCAGAGTTTTTTGGACGAGGGTCACGAGGTCGTGGGCTTTGATCTTTTGCCGGCGGCGGTCGAACATGAGCGCTACCGCCATCTGATCGTTGATGTCCGCGAGCCGGACTCGTTTCCGGTCGACCTTGAGCCTCAGGTAATCGTGAACGTTGCCGGTACGCAGGATTCGGCCGACGACATCGCCGCCAACCTGTGTGGCACCATCAATGTGACCGAGCGCTATGCCTTTATGGGGGAGGGGCTTGCCGCCAAGCCGGCGCCGGCTATCAAATCCGTGGTCAATGTGGGGTCGGCGAGTGGGCATACGGGATCGGAGTTTCCCGCCTATGCCGCCAGCAAGGGCGGCGTTATCGCCTACACCAAGAACCTTGCAAACCGTCTAGCGCCGCAGGCCATCGCCAACAGTGTGGACCCGGGCGGCGTTATCACGCCGCTCAACCGTTGCGTGATGGAAGACGAGCACCTGTGGAACCAGATTATGGAGCTCACGCCGCTTAAACGCTGGGCCACCGCCCAAGAGATTGCCGAGTGGATCTACTTTGTGGGCGTGACCAACCGGTTTATGACCGGACAGAGTCTGCTAATCGATGGCGGCGAGGCCGGCCGCACGCAATTTATTTGGCCCGAATAGGAAACGCGCCCGATGGAAAGCCGTCGGGCGCATTTTTGATGTATCGATTTTTAGTCGAGGCAAGTCCAGTTGACGGGGGTCGAGCCGTGCTGTTCGAGTAGCCGATTGGCAGCGGAGAAGGGGCGCGATCCCATAAAGGCGGGGAGTTCTGCCGTG
>CAJMPE010000216.1 GCA_905215275.1 uncultured bacterium
GTTCCCATCGTCGTCGCCGTCAACAAGATCGATAAGCCGGGCGCCAACCCCGACCGCGTTCGCCAGGAGCTCACCGAGTACGGCATCATCCCCGAGGAGTGGGGCGGACAGAACATGTTCGTCAACATCTCGGCCAAGCAGAAGATCGGTATCGACGACCTGCTCGAGACCGTGCTGCTCCAGGCCGACGTGCTCGAGCTCAAGGCCAACC
Source organism: uncultured bacterium (assembly GCA_905215275.1). Lineage (GTDB taxonomy): Bacteria > Actinomycetota > Coriobacteriia > Coriobacteriales > Coriobacteriaceae > Collinsella. Next base: position 212 of record CAJMPE010000216.1, read on the forward strand.
CCGATACGTTCGCATCGGGTAACGTCCTCGAGGCTAAGCTCGACAAGGGCCGCGGCTCGGTTGCCACCGTGCTCGTGACCCGCGGCACCCTGCGCGTGGGCGACACGCTAGTTGCCGGCCTCACCTATGGCCGCGTCCGTGCCATGCTCGACCCCAAGGGCAACGCCGTCACCGAGGCCGGTCCCTCCGACGCCGTCGAGATCTTGGGCCTGCAGTCCGTCCCCAACGCCGGCGATGAGTTCCGCGTGTTCGAGGACGAGCGCGAGGCTCGTGCGCTGGCCGACGAGCGTTCGCTCAAGGCCCGTATCGAGGAGCAGAGCCGCGTGAAGCACGTGACGCTCGAGAACCTCTTCGAGACCATCGCCGACGCCGAGGTCAAGGAGCTCAACCTGATCATCAAGGCCGACGTCCAGGGTTCCATCGAGGCCCTTCAGGACTCGCTCGACAAGATGGATCAGTCCGAGGTGCGCATCAACACGATCCACTCCGCCGTTGGTGCCATCAACGAGACCGACGTCGTCCTGGCCGACGCCTCCAACGCCATCATCATCGGCTTTGGCGTCCGTCCCGACGGCAAGGCCCGCTCCGCCGCCGAGCGCGAGGGCGTCGAGATCCGTTGCTACGACGTCATCTACAAGTGCCTCGAGGACCTCGACGCTGCCCGCATCGGTATGCTCAAGCCCACCGAGGTCGAGGTCTCCACGGGTACTGCGACCGTTCTGGACACCTTCAAGGTGCCCAAGGTCGGTATCGCCGCCGGTGTCCGCGTCGAAGAGGGCGAGATCGCCGCGACCGATTCCGTACGCCTGGTGCGCGACGGTATCGTGGTCTTCAACGGCAAGATCGCCTCGATGCGCCACTACAAGGACGAGGCCAAGAGCCTCAAGAGCGGCTCCGAGGGCGGTATTGGCCTGGAGAACTTCCAGGACATCAAGCCTGGCGACACCATTGAGGGCTACCGCATCGACCAGGTTGCCCGTACCGAGTAGGGGGTAGCGCTATGAAGCAAACGCAGGCAACCCGCCGTCTGGGCGAGCAGCTTCGCGAGAAGCTCGGTTATATCCTGCTCTTTGAGGTTTCCGATCCGCGTCTCGACCTGGTCACCCTGACCGCGGTCGAGGTCGCGGTGGACCGTTCGTTCGCGCGCGTGTACGTGTCGTGCGACGCGAGCCGCTACGACGAGGTCATGGAGGCGCTTGCCAGCGCCAAGGGCCGCATCCGTAGCCTGTTGGCCCGCTCGCTCGATTGGCGCGTCACGCCCGAGCTCGATTTTCGCATCGATCGCTCGACCGATGAGGCCGAGCGCATCACGCGCGCGCTGGAAAACGTTCCCGCCACGCTTGCGATCGAAAAGGACGAGGACGGCTATCCAATTGCGGATGCCGCCCAGGAGGCAGCTTTAGATGAGTAATTCCGCCGACCTCGCATCGTGCGAGTCTGCAGATATTCAGCGACGCATCCTCGAGCTCATCGAGGATGCGTCCTCCATTGCGATTTCGGGACATACGTCTCCCGATGGCGACGCCCTGGGCTCCGTGCTGGGTCTGGGCTTATCGCTTATGAAGTTTTTCCCCAACAAGGACATTGCCCTGCTGCTGGCAGACGATGACCCGGTTCCGCGCATCTACCGCTTTATGGAGGGCGCCGACCGTCTGGTGCCGGCATCTGCGTATACCGGCAATCCGGATCTGTTCATCTCGGTGGACGTGCCGGTCGTCGAGCGTCTGAACAACTCCGCCGAGGTGCTCCGCCGCTCGTCGCATGTGGTGTGCTTCGATCACCATCCGGCGCGTGAGGAATTTGCCGAGTTGAGCCTGAGGTGCGTCGGCGCCGCGGCCTGCGCCATGATCATCGACCGCTTTTTGGACAATTGCGGCATTGTGGCTCGCGATGGTGTCGCGACCTGCCTGCTGTGCGGCCTTGTGACCGATACCGGTCGCTTTCAGTACCAAAACGCCGATGCCACTGCGTTCCATGCCGCCTCGCGCCTGGTCGCGCACGGTGCCGATCCCGCGCGCGTTGCGCTCGAGGTCTACCAGAGCATGCGCGTAGAGTTCTTGCATCTCAAGTCCATCGTTATGGGCCGCATCAAGACCGTGGCGCACGGGCGCGTGGCGTATAGCTATGCCTACCAGAGCGACCTTGAGGCCTGCGGCGTCACCTCGGATGAATGTGACGGTCTGGTCGATGTGGTACGCTCGGTGATGGGTGTGGAGGTTTGCCTGTTCCTGAAGGGCATTGAGGGCGATACCAAGGTACGCGGTAACCTGCGCTCCAAGGGTGACCTCGATGTGTCCGAGATCGCCGCCAACTTTGGCGGTGGCGGGCATCATGCCGCCGCCGGCTTTTCCAACAACGGAACGATTCGCGAGACGCTCGCCGTGGCACTTCCCATGCTGGCCGAGCTGGTGGGGGAGGATCCCGCTTCGGTGACCGTCGAGCTCTAACATTTTGGATGGTACATGGCTCGTCGTACGCCTTCTCAATTGAATATGCTGCTCGCCGTCGATAAGCCGGTGGGCTGTACGTCCCACGACGTGGTATCGCAGTGCCGACGCGCCCTCC
>CAJMPE010000217.1 GCA_905215275.1 uncultured bacterium
GGATTGGGGCTTGACGGGCGAGCCCCACCGCCCATGAGTTCGTCGGCGGTCCACGGGCAATCATCCATCACGTCGTCAAGGCTCAGTGAAAACAGGTCGTCTTCACCCTCATCGAACATGCGGTGCACATGTCCACCAATTGCCGGAATCAATCCGCGACCGGTGCATGATGCCTTGCTCAACGCCATTCTGTTCCATCCTTTCGAAATACCAATGACATCGATTATATGGAACTTCCCAAGCTGCTCGGTCTTGGATTCGTGCTTTCCAGAACTCGCGCCCAAAAGGGGAGGGGCAATCCAGGCGAGTGCCTACTTGTCGCCGGCCGCCGCCTTGGCCTCATTGAGGTAGCTATAGAAGCTGTACTTTGAGATGCCAAAGAACTCGCAGGCGCGCTCGCTCGACTTGGAAATGAGAAAGGCGCCACGACGGTCGAGGTAGCCAATGGCACGAATGCGCTCGTCTTTGGTCATGAGCGCCGCGGGCTTGCCCACAAACTGTTCGCACTCGCGCAGCAGGTCTTCGAGCAGGTCGCCGATGTTTTTGGTAATGGGCTCGGGTTCGGTGTAGCCCGTGCCGCCGATGCCGGTAAAGGCGTCGAGCGAGCGCTCAAAAGCCTTCATGAGCGTAATGTCAAAGTTAATGCCCAAAATGCCGACGGGTTTGCCCTCATCGTTGCGGATAAAGATCGTCGAGGACTTGAGCAGCTTGCCATCGGCGGTTTTGGTGAGGTACGGCTCGCGGTCGTGTATGTCGGTGGTGCCCTCGTGCATGGACTCAAACACAATATGGCTGGGGCCGTCACCCAGTTTGCGCCCGCTGACGTGGCCGTTTTCGATCACTACGATGGAGTGGTCCACGTCATCGGTCTCCAGATCGTGGACGACGATTTCGCAGTTGGGGCCAAATTGGAGCGCCAGGCCGTGTGCAAGGCGCTTGTAAAACTCAATCTGTGCGGGGGTCATGGGTGCCTTCCTAAAAATTAGTTTGGGCTCACTGTGCCATAAACCCCACTTGTTCGCAAATAACGAAAGCGTCGCTGCGTTATGTAACCGTTCGGGGGCGAAAAAGTACCGATTACGGCAACAAACAATTCGTTAGGTATGCCAATCAAAAAGTGTGATAGAACATTACTAACAAACTTTTTGTTTGGCATCCACATAAAAGTTCAGTCGCAGGAATGGGAATGGGCTGAAACGCGTATGCGGGGGCCGGCAAGAGAGAACTTAAGGAGTTCACCGTATGGCCGATAAGATCCAGTGGGCGGGCAACACGATGCCCAAGAGCGATGACAAGCACTTGGGAATCATGAGCCTCGACCACGTGAAGAAGGCCCGCGCCTTCCACCAGTCGTTCCCCCAGTACACCGTCACTCCGCTTGCCCGCCTGGACGGCCAGGCCGCGCGCCTGGGCCTGTCCAACCTGTGCGTTAAGGACGAGAGCTATCGCTTTGGCCTCAACGCCTTTAAGGTTCTGGGCGGTTCGTTTGCCATGGCCAATTACATTGCCGACGAGACCGGCAAGGACGTTGCCGAGTGCACCTTCGATTACCTGACCTCCGATCAGCTTGCCAAAGACTTTGGCCAGGCTACCTTCTTTACCGCCACCGACGGCAACCATGGCCGCGGCGTGGCATGGGCTGCCAACAAGCTGGGCCAGAAGGCCGTCGTGCACATGCCCAAGGGTTCCACCAAGCCCCGCTTCGATAACATCGCCGCCGAGGGCGCCACGGTGACCATCGAAGAGGTCAACTACGACGAGTGCGTGCGCATGGCCGCCGCCGAGGCCGATGCCTGCGAGCGCGGCGTCATCGTTCAGGACACCGCCTGGGAGGGCTACGAGAAGATCCCGTCCTGGATCATGGAGGGCTACGGCACCATGGCTTCCGAGGCTGCCGAGCAGCTGCGCGAGATGGCCATCAACCGCCCGACACACGTCTTTGTCCAGGCTGGCGTGGGCTCGCTGGCCGGCGCCGTGGTGGGCTACTTCACCAACCTGTATCCCGATAACCCGCCCACCTTCGTTGTGGTCGAGTGCGCGCCTGCCGCCTGCCTGTACAAGGGCGCTGCCGCCGGCGACGGCGATCCGCGCATCGTGGACGGCGACATGCCCTCCATCATGGCGGGCCTGTGCTGCGGCGAGCCCAACATCCTGGGCTGGGATATCCTGCGCAACCACACCACCGCGTTCGTGTCCTGTCCCGACTGGGTCACCGCTCGCGGCATGCGCACCCTGGGCGCTCCCGAAAAGGGCGACCCGCGCGTCATCTCCGGCGAGTCCGGCGCAGTGACCACCGGCCTGGTCGAGACTCTCATGCTCGATCCCGAGTACGCCGAGCTCAAGGAGCTCATCGGCCTGGACAAGACGAGCTCCGTGCTCTGCTTCTCCACGGAAGGTGACACGGACCCCGACCAGTATCGCCGCATCGTCTGGGAAGGCGAATACCCCACTTGCTAATACTGGGCGGAGTAAATAGGTATCGCTCCGCCACCCCACAGGTAGATTCCTTCGTTTGAAAGGTTATGAACAATGGCTAAAGAACTCGATTTTGACGCTATCAAGGCTGCTGCTGAGTCTCATCGTGCTGATATGACTCGCTTCCTGCGCGCTATGATCTCCCATCCCTCTGAGTCCTGCGAGGAGGGTGAGGTTGTTGCCTGCATTAAGGCCGAGATGGAGAGCCTTGGCTATGACGAGGTCAAGGTCGACGGCCTGGGCAACGTTATGGGCTTTATGGGCGAGGGCGACAAGATCATCGCCATCGACTCCCACAT